>NZ_JBQCZW010000004.1:89241-137158 GCF_052089425.1 Ancrocorticia sp.
CTATCACTTCTTGTATAAAATTAACAACAAAATTTTATTGGGGGGGGGGGGGGGGCCCCCCCCCCCCCCCCCCGCTTCTCTCTCCCTTTTTACGCACAGCTCTACTCGCCGGAAGCAGAACATGTCTGAACACGTCATCCCTCTCTTCGAGGATTCCAGTCACCTCAGCTGGCTTGCCGATCACCGCCGCGGCCTCCTCGATTTTGCCAAAGCCCACGTGTGTTCACCCGAAGGCGGCTACGCATGGCTGGATGCACATGGTGATCCTATGCCGGCAGAGGGCCACCAACTGTGGATCGGCTCCCGGATGATCCACATTTTTTCGCTCGCCGCAATGGCCGGCCAGCCCGGAGCCCGCGACGTGGTGGAGCACGGGCTAGATTTTTATGTGGACGGCGCTGGCCGCGATCACGAACATGGCGGCTGGTTCGCGCAGGTCGGTGGAACCTCCCCATCGGATGCCAAGGAGCTCTATGGCACCGCCCAGCTTCTTCTGGCCGCTTCCTCGGCAACCCAAGCCGGGTTCAGCCGCGGCCGCGAGCTGCTGGACGCAACCCTCCACGTCATTGATACCTACTATTGGGACGAAGAAGCTGGACGAGCCAAGGAGAGCTACGACGCCACGTTCACCCAGTTGGATCCTTACCGCGGGCAGAACGCGAACATGCATCTGACCGAGGCGCTTCTGGCCGCCTACGAGGCCACGGGAGATCCCAAACTGTTGGCCAGAGCCACCTCGATCGCCACGTTCGTCGCGGGCCGCGCCGTCCTGCCAGCTACCTCCGAGCCTACTGACGAACTCGCCCGCATCGCGGCCACCGCCCCGTGGCGCCTACCCGAGCACTTTGACTCAGAATGGACGCCCATCTGGGACTACAACATCAATGAGAAGCGGCACGCCTTCCGCCCCTATGGCTCCACCGTGGGCCACTGGCTCGAATGGGCGAAGCTGTGCATGCAGATCCATGGCCTGGGAATCGATGAGCCATGGCTCGTTCCCACCGCCGAATCACTCTTCAAGCACGGCATCACGGAGGGATGGACCCCAACGGGCGGCTTTTACTACACGGTGGATTGGGATGGCAGCCCCGTGGTGTCGGACAAGTTCTTCTGGGCCCCACCCGAGGCCGTGAGCGCCGCCGTGCTCCTGTACCGCGAGACGAATGATGAGTTCTACGCCCAGTGGTACAACACCATCTGGGAGTACTGCCAGCAGTACTTCGTCCCCGAAACCCTCGGAGCTTGGCAGCACGAGCTTGACGGAGACAACCGTCCCACCTCACTGACGTGGGACGGCCGCCCGGACATCTACCATGTCTATCAAGCCACGCTGTACCCGCTGCTTCCTGAGGGCGAGGGCGTGGCAGCCTTCGCCGCAAAGAACGGCGCCGCAGCCCGTTGAGGTAGAGCCACTGAGGCCACGCCCGCCCTTACCCTGGCACCTCCGACTATCCCAGCAGCGCCGGGCGGGCGAACTCCTTGCCCAGCACATGCTCGTCGAGGAAGGCAAGGAACGTCTCGTACCACACCTGAGCGTTCGCGGGCTTCAAGATCCAGTGCCCCTCGTCTGGGAAGTACAGGAACTTGTTGCCGGCCTCCGGATGAAGGCGCTGTAGATCCTGCCATAGTTCGAGTGCCTGATTGAAGGGCACACGGTAGTCCTTGTCCCCGTGGATCACGAGCATGGGCACCTGAATCTGTTCGGCGCTCAGGTGAGGTGACCACAGCGTGGCCTGATTGCCGCCTCCGGGCAGCTCCCCCATCATCCACGTGTACCACGAACCGTTATCGGTGGCCTTGCTCATCGTTTCGATGTCCCATAGGCCTGCGTGGCTGACAATGCACGTGAATCGGTCCCCCGTATGCCCGGCCACCCAGTTCGCCATGTACCCGCCGTACGATCCCCCGGCAAATGCCTGACGCGCCTCATCAATATCGGGGCGGGAGATAGCAGCATCGGCTAGCGCCATGATGTCTGTGAACGGCTCGTTGCCCAGACCGTCATGGCCGCGAGAAACCATATGCTTGCCGTACCCGGTGGAAATGCCCGGATCAGGCAGCAACACTGCGTATCCCCGCGCCACAAACGGCCACGGATTCCACCGCCACGTCCAATCGTTCCACGAGCCCCACGGCCCGCCGTGAGCAAATATCACGAGCGGACTCGCCGCCTCCGTTTCCGGCAACGCCAACCACGCCCGAAGCGCCGTGCCATCTTCCGCGGTAGCGAAGATTTCCGTCAGCTCTCCCGGCAGCTCCAGCTCAGCCCCTAGCGGCGGGGCCACCTCAACCCGCCCCGTCCGAGGGTCGATCAACACAACGGTGGGCGGTTCTGCCAGCGAGGAGCGCAGCGCCACCAGACCATCACCGCATACGGAAAGGGAGGAGTATGTGTATTCGTCGTCGTCGGTTATCAGCGTTCCGGCCCCATTCTCCAACCGGAACACTCCCCCGCGCCCGCGCCGGTTAGCCGTGACAACAACGTCCCCGGCTCCAGTAATAACCGAGCCGGACGGGGTGTTGTCGAAGCCCTCCGTAAGCCCGGTGAACTCGCCGGTAGCCAGATCGTATCGGAACACCTCGGTATCCAGAACCTGACCTGCCAACGGTGGAAGGTGGGACGAAACCAGCGCCCAGGTGCCGTCGGGAGCGATCTCCCCAGCGCTGTATGACTTCGCGGCATCGCCCGCCACAAGCTCGGGTTGCCCCGCCACGGCGCCATCGGTGCCCAGCGCTCCGTCGAAGCGAACGCTCCATACCTGCGACGCCTCGGTGATCCCGGTGCGCACGGACATCGTGAGCAAAACCGTGGCCCCATCGCGCCCCGCCACGGCGCCCCCGAGCTTCCACTCGTCCACGCTGTCCGGCACAGACGGCAGCCCCACTTCGGTCAGCTCGATCGAATCGTCCCCGTATAGGGCGGGTAACCCTCCCACGAACAAGCGCCGCTCGGTTGGCCCGCAATCTGCGTTCCACCGGCGCACAGGGAAGGAATCGTACAAAACGGCGCTGGTCTTGGCCTCGCTCCGCTCCTTCGCAAAACCGTCCGATTCGGCCACGTCCTTCGCCGATGGCATGAGGGAAGCAGTCACAACAACCCCCGTGTTGGTCACCTGGAGGGAATCCACTCCCTCGAAGCGGCGTAGAACGATGCGCGCCTCGCCCTGAGGCGGCAGCATCCACACGGCGCTGCCCTCTTCTTCTTCGCGGCCATCCTTGCGGGAAAAGTACACTTCGCCGCGCGCGCCGATGACAAGTAAGCTGGCCGATTCCGCCCCGTGTGTGAGGTAGCGGGTGGTGATTGGTCCCGTGCCGTCCGCACCGTCCTCCCGCTCAACGGCCACCAGCTGGGTGATGAACGCCGTCCCCTTCTCGTTGGGCTCGCTCACGGTGGCCACGACGGTGCCGTTCGGGTGGCCCGCCAGCCCCATGATGCGTCCGGATCGAACGAAGGCTGAGATATTGTCAAACGTTGGGAGCTCCGGTGCTTTTTCTTTTTCTTCGGTGGTGGTCATGTTGTCATGCTACCGCCGTCAAACGTGCGATAAAGTAGCATGGATCGTGCGCCAGCGCCGCGCACTTGAGTTTTGTTTTCACGAGAGGCAGATTTCGCACATGAGTTCTCCCGAGCGCCGTGTTTCCTTCACGCCCGGCAAGATCAAAATTACGGACGAGATGAACATCCCGTGGGTGTATCGCCAGATCGCCCGCGACAAGCCGGGGCATGTGGTGATCGAACGCAAGTCCTCCATCAACACGTGGGTTCCCGTTCAGTGGAAGCAGTTTGAGGACGAGTTCCGGGACATCGCACGCGGCCTCATCGGCCTGGGAGTCCAGCCCGGGGACCGCATCGGGATCATGTGCCACACGCGCTACGAATTCACCCTATTCGATATGGCGATTTGGGCCGCGGGAGCGGTTGGCGTGCCGATCTACGAAACGGATTCCACGGACCAGGCGGGTTGGATCATCGAGGATTCGCACCTTCGCTACATCGTGGCCGAGACGGCCCAGATGGCGTCCATTTTGGCTCCGATGGTGAAAAAGCATAAGTTCTTGGAGAACGTTTTTATTGTCGACGACGACGCCCAGGGCAAAATCTCCGCACACGGCTCACTCGAAGACGATGCAGAAATTGACCGCCGCATCGATGCTATTCACGCCGATGATTTAGCCACAATCATTTACACATCGGGCACCACGGGCAATCCGAAGGGCGCTAAGCTGAGCCACCGCAACCTGTTGGCTGTAGTCATCAACGGGCCGTTGGACGAGAATTTGGCCAAGATCGTCGCGGGCAAGCAGCGCACGCTCCTCTTCCTGCCCATGGCCCACGTGTTTGCTCGGTTCATCAACCTCATGGCGATGTATGCAGGCAACATCATCGGATACTCACCGGACACGAAGAACCTCGTGGGTGACATGCAGTCCTTCAAGCCCACCTACGTGCTTGCGGTGCCGCGCGTGTTTGAGAAGATCTACAACGCCGCCGATGCCAAGGCTGGCCACGGCGTCAAGCTGCGCCTGTTCCGCCACTATGCCAAGGTGGCCATCAACTATTCGCGCGCTCTGGAAACCAAGGAGGGGCCAAGCGCCGCTCTGACGGCATCCCACCGGCTCGGAGACCGGTTGGTCTACCAGCAGCTGCGTAGTATCACCGGCGGTCAGCTCAAGTACGCGATCTCGGGCGGGGCTCCCCTTGGTGAGCGCCTCGGCCACTTCTTCCGTTCCATCGGCATCACGGTGTTTGAGGGGTACGGCCTGACGGAAACATCGGCGCCCACGTGCGTCAACGTTCCAGGCGGCATCAAGGTGGGCTCGGTTGGCCGCGCCTACCCCAGCTGCCGCGTCAGCGTGAACGATGATGGAGAGATCCTCGCCAAGGGCGATCACATCTTCATGGGGTACAACAACAACGATAAGGCCACCAAGGAGACCTTCACCGAAGATGGCTGGCTGCGCACAGGGGATCTCGGCCACCTCGATGAGGATGGCTTTGTGTGGGTCACGGGGCGCAAGAAGGAACTCATCGTCACGGCCGGTGGCAAGAACGTTGCCCCCGCTGTGCTGGAGGATCGCCTGCGCGGCCATCCGCTCATCTCCCAGATCGTGGTGGTGGGTGACCAGCGCCCCTTCATCTCCGCCCTTGTCACGCTTGATGCGGACATGCTGCCCGCGTGGTTGAGGAATCACGGCTTCGATGCGCTGACCGCCGCCGAGGCCGTCAAAGATCCTCAGGTTCTCGCATCGATCGACCGCGCCATTAAGCGTGCCAACGAGGCCGTCTCTCGCGCCGAATCGATCCGCAAGTTCAAGGTCCTGCCCATCGATTTCACCACGGACAACGGGTACCTCACCCCATCCCTCAAGGTGAAGCGAAACCTCGTCCTCCAAGACTTCGCTACCACGATCGACGAGATTTACGAGAAGTAGGGGCTACCACCGATTGTTCGACACCGCCGGATGCCTTCTATTGCCCGAGGGTATAGGCGGCATCCGCTTCGCTGGCAAGGCGCTCATCGTGAGTTGCGATCACAACACTTGCTCCGTCCATTGCCGATCGACGGAGCAGGTCAGTGATGAGCTGCCTGTTCTTTGCGTCCAGCGAGGCTGTTGGCTCATCGGCAAAAATGCACGTAGCTCCCTTGTAAAGCGCACGGGCGATACCCACTCGTTGTTTCTCGCCACCGGAAAGTACGACGGCACGTTCATTTTCCCGGCCAGACAGGCCAACGGTCTCAAGAGTCTGTTCCAGCTTAGAGTCTGAGCGCCGGCGCCCGAAGATTGAAGGCGTTCGAAGCGTGACGTTGTAGGCAACGGTTTCATCCTCGATCAGCCCGTAGTCCTGATAGATGAAGGCGGCCTTGTCACGCCAAAACTCTCGGCGGGATCTATCTGACCACCGTTCAACCGCTTGGTGTCCATCAAACTCGATCGTGCCCTGATCCGGAGTCCTGAGAAGACCCAGACAGTTGAGCAAAGTGGTTTTTCCTGACCCAGATGGTCCCACTAAGGCGACGATACTTCGGTCTGGGATACTCAGCGACACCTGCTCAAAAATCACTCGTTGACCAACATTTGCTTTGAGATTCTTGGCTACTATTTCGGTCATACTAATCAGTTCTTCCTTCCAACCATCCGCCGCCACATGCTCCGCTGCGCCAGCAAATGAGCCGTATAGGTGAACGGAATATACACAGCAACAATCGCGAGCGCAGTGAGCAATACTTGCTGCGGAGGCAATTCGTAAAGCAAATATGCGATCCAACTGCCGGCGGTGACGGTGGCAACTACCACCGCCGAATCCCCGGCAACCTGACCGAGTTGAATCCTGCTGAACGATTTCCCGTAACTATGCAGCACAAATATGTTGCGCCTGTGCCTGTCGGTCCACAGAAGCGCGCCTTCGACGAGGGTGATGACGAGTGTGGTGGCCGCAATGGTTACCGCAAGGAGTCCCAGCCGGGCCTGTTCATCGTACTTCTGGGCGGTGTCGAGCAACTGATCAGCCACATTGTCAATTGATGCTACGTAGCGGGACATCCCCGAATTATTCACAAGCTCACGCAGCATATTCGCATCGGTGAATACCAGTTGTCCGTTGGCCGCCAGCGCATCCAGCACACCCTCAGCTATGAGTTCCTTTGCGGGATCGTCAATCACGACAATCAACGAGTCATCGGTGTTCACGCCGTTGCCGCGATCAGCGTACGTTCCGATGGCTTGCATGGGTTCAGCGCCAGACGGCACCGTGTACCAAGCATCGGCTGCAGGGCCTTCACTGTCACGAGACCAGCTTTCGAGGATTCCTTCTATTTCCTCCTGCAATGGGGCTGGTACGTCAGTGTGATCGACAGCCTCGAGGCCCTTCATATCCCAGAGATCGAGATACCTTGGATTCGTGATAACTATGTGTTCGAACTCCGAATCCTCAATACTTTGCATTTCGACCATCTGATCGAGAGCGAATGACAATGCCAGAATGTCATTGTTTTCAGATAACTCCATCAACTCATCGAAATTGTCGGTAAATTCCTCCACATTCGTCGCAGTATCCGACGCCATAGTGAGAGTGATGCGCACTACCCCACGAACCCGCTCCCAGTTGGCAGCTTCCGAATGGGCCCCGCGTGCCGACTGCATGTACGAGATGGCGAACGGAATGGCGATGACAGCTAACGTGACCGCCAAGACCCTCAGCCCTATACCCACACGGAGCACGCCCCTCCACGGGATAATCCTCTGACCGATGTTCTTGACTTTAGGCCGCGTAAACCACGACAGCGCGATGAAAACCAGCAGCATGATGGCAATCGCAGCCACGAGGAAAAAGGTGGTCCATTTTGCGACGGTCAAAGCACCGCCACTCCCGACTATCACACCAACGATCGCTATGAAGGCAACAAGTCCTACCAATTCGAAAACAATCATCTCTCGTGAGAGTGACCAGATATCCGCGAGATGAATGCGCCATCGCGAAATGCCGCTCTGCATTCGAATATTCCTCGAAGGCCCCTTGGAATAGAACCATGTATTGCTCGCCGCAACAAACAGGAGGAGTGCACTTGCCACCGACATACCGGCGCCAGTTCCACCTAGCAGTGTTGTGATTGCACTGCGCGGTGATCGCTGGACGTAGTCTGTGATGGAAACTCCATGGTCCTCTGCCCATCCATAGAGTTCCTCAAGTTCAGACGAGTCTGCGGAGGTCACGTAGTAGCCATCGAGCGGTCGATCCCCCAGCTCATCGGAAGGAATGAGTTTCCCGTCCGTGTTGGGATCAAACCAAACAGGGCCATCAGGTTCCGGCGTCACTTCCCCGAAAATATGAGGTTCTTGGAAGTAGACGAACCCTCTCGATCGGAGGACACCTTGGCGAGGAACAAGCCACGCTCATCAGCAAATGTGTCAAGCCCATCGATAAGGCTGGCCTTGTCCAGCGGTGAATCCCCGGTCTCAACTGTTACTCCATATTGTGTTTTCAGTGGAAAACTTGAATCAAGTTCTTCCACCAGCCCCAGTGCTAACACCCCAAGGGAGAAAGACACGAGAACTGAAACAATCCGGATGATGTTCTTGAGCACGAACGATTCCTCCGCCTCTCCATCGTTGGAACAGGGCCGTTACGTCAACAGTCCGTTCAAAAGGCCGTCCGTGGCCACATGAACACCTTGATGATAGCTACAGTTGTTGGTTCATATAAGCCCGTCCACTTTTTGAGAGAATGGGTTTATATATTGGCCCGGAGGGGATGTCGACTCCCGAAGGCGCAGCCTCACATCCCAGAGAAGGAGTATCGTCAAAGTATGTTGATACTATTGGGCGTAGTTTTCGTTGCGACAACGGCACTTTTTTGCTGGATATACCGAGCATCAAAACATGGGGAACTCCCATTGAATGCTGCAACCGGCTTGCGGACGGTGGAGACGATGGCTTCCACGGCAGTGTGGCAGTACGTCCATAAGAAATACGCCAACGGTTTCCTGTTCAGTGCACTCTTGTGTGTGGCGCTGTGCGCGACCGTCATAGCTGGCGGAGCCAGCAGTGGCAACGTTAACGACATGAGTACTAAGTATTGGTGGATTCTCTCGGGAATCGGAGCGGCCCTGTGTTTCGTGGTTGTGGGAGTTGGTGTGTCCGCTCATTTCTCCGCACGACGCTTCAATCAGTCAACCGGCGAAGAACACTAGCCCCACGCATTAGACCCTGGCTGCTCCGAGAAAGGACTGTGCACCGGTGGCGTGGTAGGCGGATGATTCTGTCCTGACGCCCACCGGCCCTGCTGAGGGCCGGGCGCCGGCTGGGGCTGCGGTTGACGGTACGGCTGCGATGCCCACTGCCTCCCGCTATTATATGCCGGTCCCCCACCCGTTGCGTTGAGCGCGGCGTTAAGCCGCACGAGATCAACGATGTCCAGTACCAACATGAGGATACCGCTGCCAGCAACCACATAGAACATGACGGCCATGATGGTGGCTGCGGTATTTCCTGACAGGTCAAATTGTCTTTCTACCCATGACTGGACTGTAGGCCCCGAATCTCCGAAGTCCTGAGACGCGAAGGGGTAAAGCGCCCCGGCGATCAGAACCAGCAACACCGCGAAGGATGCATACGGTCCTGCTGACCGCTGCCCCAGTGTCCGGGAATATAGACGGATCAGGATGTAATGGACGATCACTACTGTCAGGCAAACGGGCACGAACATGATTATGCCGATGAAGATCATCCATCCGCCGTCGCTACCAAGGAATATGTGCCCAAACGGGATCCAGACACTAGCCAACGCGGCAAGTACACCCGTCAGCCTGCCCGCGAGTTTCTGCCACGCGGTCGGGTTCAGATATCGGCGGTACTTGTTCACGGCAAGCTGTTGCGGGTCCGTTCCTAAAGAAACAAACCCGCCCGAACCACCCAAGCCGTACGCGCTGGACCCCGAAAATGCCGCACTCATGCGGTGATCTTAGCAGCCGTCCTCATCCGATAGCTGCGTGGCGATCTCCTGATGGTGTTGAATCACTTCAGCCACGATGAATTTCACGAACTTCTCCGCGAACACGGGATCGAGACCAGATTCGGTGGCGAGCTGCCGGAGGCGAGTAATCTGACGGTCCTCGCGGGCAGCATCGGAGGCCGGTAGCCCGCGTTCCGCCTTGAGAAACCCGACCTGCTGGGTGCAACGGAACCGTTCAGCCAGAATGTGAATGAGAGCGGCATCCAAGTTATCGATGGTATGGCGGTAGGCGTCAAGTTCTGCGGGAACCTCAGCTGGCGTGACGTTCTCTGGCATACACACTCCTTTGGTTATGCGCTTTGACCGGCCTTCTTCTTCGAACGGAGCACAAGCTTGGGCTCAGCGTTCGCGGTAACACATGCTTCCTCGAACACAGCTTCTTGTACGTCACTACGTGATGGTAGCTCGAACATCTGCTCGCTGAGCACCCGTTCCAGAATCGAACGCAATCCGCGCGCGCCGGTGCCGCGCGCCATGGCCTCATTGGCCATTGCCCGCAACGCCCCGTCCGTGAAGGTGAGCTTGACTCCGTCCAGCTCAAACATGCGCTCGTACTGCTTTACCAGAGCGTTGCGCGGCTCGGTGAGAATCTGGATCAGATCGTCCTCGGACAGTGCATCGACCGTGGCGATCACAGGAAGCCGGCCCACCAGTTCGGGGATCAGCCCGAACTTGTGAAGATCATCCGGGTTCACTTCGCTCAGCACTTCTTCATCACTCACGTGGAGCGGGGCGCCGAATCCGATGCCGCGCCGCCCGGCACGCGAGGAGATGATTTCTTCAAGCCCAGCAAAGGCACCCGCGCAAATGAAAAGGATGTTGGAGGTGTCGATCTGGACGAACTCCTGCTGAGGGTGTTTGCGTCCGCCCTGCGGAGGGACGGAGGCAACCGTCCCCTCAATAATCTTGAGCAAGGCCTGCTGGACTCCCTCACCGGAGACGTCTCGGGTGATCGAGGGGTTCTCAGATTTACGCGTGATCTTATCGATCTCATCCACGTAGATGATGCCCATCTCCGCACGCTTGACATCATCATCAGCGGCCTGAATGAGCTTGAGCAGGATGTTCTCCACATCCTCGCCAACATAGCCGGCCTCGGTCAGCGCAGTGGCATCGGCGATCGCGAAGGGCACGTCCAGCATGCGTGCGAGTGACTGCGCCAAGTAGGTCTTGCCCGTACCCGTTGGCCCAAGCAGCAGGATGTTCGCCTTGCCGATCTGCACGTCCTCATCCGAGTGGCGCTGGGGGCGCCCCTGAGCACGGATGCGCTTGTAGTGGTTGTACACCGCCACGGATAGGGTGCGCTTGGCTGCATTCTGCCCCACCACATATTCATCGAGGAATGAGTAGATCTCCGTGGGCTTGGGCAGCGAATCCAGAGAGAACGATGCTGCCTTCTCTTCTTCCAGTTCCTCCGCGATGATCTCGTTACAGAGCTCAACGCACTCCGTGCAGATGTACACGCCAGATCCAGTGATCAGCTTGCGGACCTGCCGTTGGCTCTTCTGACAGAACGAGCACTTGAGCATATCGGCGGCATCGGCCGTACGCGGCATAAGGACTCCTCGGTTGCGTTCATGGTGCGGTGTTTTGCGAACCACCACCTATTTCACACCATCATCGCCCCCACGTCACGCACCCACGCCTAACTTCACCTGACAGCTCAGCATAGGGACAAGAATACCCCCGATCTCTCGGGGGCATTCTCATCAGCATGTGCTAGTTCTGTGGCTGAATCTTGCGGGAAACAAGAACTTGATCCACGAGGCCGTATTCCTTAGCAGCCGCGGCGGTCAAGATCTTGTCACGCTGAATATCGTTGGCGACTTCTTCTGCCGTCTTCTTGCCCTCGGTGTGGAAGGCAAGAGTGCTGCACAGCCAGTCCGTCATACGATCCAGCTCATCTGCCACGATCGCGATGTCGGAAGCCTGACCTTGCATTCCCTCCATAGCGGGCTGATGGATCAGCACTCGCGCGTTGGGAAGGGCAAGCCTGCGACCCGGGGCTCCGGCGGCCAGAAGCACAGCTGCAGCAGAAGCCGCCTGACCCAAGCACACGGTCTGGATCTCTGGCTTGATGTACTGCATCGTGTCGTAAATCGCCGTCAATGCGGTGAAAGAACCGCCGGGCGAATTGATGTACATGGTGATCGGAGAATCGGGATCCTGTGACTCCAGAACGAGGAGCTGAGCCATCACATCGTCTGCTGAGGCATCATCCACCTGGACACCCAAGAAGATGATGCGATCCTCGAACAGCTTCGCGTAGGGGTCCTGACGCTTGTAGCCGTAGGGCGTGCGCTCTTCGAAGTTCGGCAGAACGTAGCGCGATGATGGCATCTGGCCGGCGCTTCCGCCCGGCATTTGTGCATTGAGATTCATGTTCATCTGCGCTTACTCCTCCGTGGATCCGAGATTAAGCGAGGAAGCATTCGCGATGATGTTATCCACGAACCCGTACTCCAACGCTTCCTGAGCCGTGAACCAACGGTCACGATCCGAATCGGTGATGATCTGCTCCACGGTCTTGCCCGTGTTGGCAGCAGTGATAGCGGAAAGCTCCTTCTTCATTCCCAGAATGAGATCCGCGTTAATCCTGATATCGATGGCCGATCCGCCGGCGCCACCGGAGGGCTGATGCATAAGGACGCGGGTATGAGGGGTCAAGAAACGCTTGCCCTTGGCGCCCGCGCTCAGCAGGAACTGCCCCATGGAGGCGCACATGCCCATTCCAACGGTCACAACGTTCGGCCCCACGTACTGCATGGTGTCGTAGATGGCCATGCCCGCGGTAACCGATCCGCCGGGAGAGTTGATGTATAGGAAAATATCCTTCTCTGGATCCTCTGCGGCCAGCAGCATGAGCTGGGCACAGATGACGTTCGCGTTATCGTCACGAACCTCAGATCCGAGCCAGATGATTCGCTCCTTCAGGAGCCGGTTGTAAACGGCATCGCCGAGGGCAAGGCCCTGATCCCTGCCATCGCCTGCCAACTGTGGCGTGGTGCTCACTTGGTGTCCTTCCTAATCCGGAACCTTCCGGGTTGCTCCGAGGCAACCCCCGGACTATTACATCCAAAACCTTATCGCGTGGCACAGTCCCTTTCACGGCTTAAGGCACTCTTTTCGCTTTGGGCACGAAGCCGAACGCCCAACCCGCAGAAAGCCCACAGAAAAGGGGCCCACACGTGAGTGCGAGCCCCTGTCCTAGGAAACCTTGCGAAGCGCTTACGCCTCCAGCTTGGCGATCAGGCTCTTGCGGGCCTTGCCTGCCTTCTCGGCCTCGAGGATACGAGTGCGCTCGGCCTCGTCAACGCTTGCTGCGTAATCGAGAACCTCGTTGACCTTGGCGGTCGAGGGATCGAACAGCTCGGCAGCCTCAGAGGACGGCGCGTCCTTCTCGGCAGTCTGTGCGGTGGGAGCGGCAGCCTTGGCGGGCTGTGCGCTGAAGTCTGGGGTTTCTTCGCCCTCGGGGGCCTCCCCAACCACGGCGGTCACGTCCAGCTCATTGCCTTCGGAATCCACAACCTTGGCCAAACGCAGGGCCGAAATGAGGGCCTTACCGCGGGTCAGCTCGCCGGCGAATGCGCCGATCTGGTTGGTCTGAGCGGCAGCCTGAATGAACTGGTTCGGATCCATGCCGTAGGCCTGAGCCTGCTCCATCATGAAGCTGAACAGTTCATTCTGATCGGGCTGAACCTTGAACATCTCGGACAGCTTGTCCAGCATCATCTGATCGCGCAGGGCGGTCTCGATATCTCCGCGGACTTCCTCGCCGTGAGGATCGTCCGCTTCCTTACCCTCTTGCTCAAGGTGGTTGGCCAGTTCGTCTTCCACCACGGAGGCGGGAAGTGGGAACTGGACTTCTTCGCGCAGCGTCTCCAGAAGCTGATCGCGGGCGGCGTACACCTGGTTGGTGCTCTTGTCCTTGGCAACCTGCTCACGCAGATCATCCTTGAGCTCATCGATGGTGTCGAACTCGGAGGCGAGCTGAGCGAAATCATCGTCCGCCTCTGGCAGCTCCTGCTCCTGAACGTTCTCCACGGTCACGGTGACGTCGCCTTCTTCGCCCTCGTGCTCGCCACCGGCGATCTTGGAGGTGAAGTTGGTGGTTTCGCCAGCGGACATACCAACGAGCGCCTCGTCGATGCCGTCCAGCATCGTGCCGGAGCCGATCTGGTAGGAAACGCCGGAGACGGAATCGATTTCTTCCCCGTCAACCTCAGCGGTCATATCGATGGTCACGAAATCGCCATCGGCTGCCTTGCGCTCAACATCGGTGAGTGTGCCAAAACGTTCGCGCAGGGAGGTCAGGCGCTCTTCGGTATCCTCATCGCTGACCTCGACAGAATCAACGTTCAGGGTGATTCCGGCGGGATCGGGGATCACGATTTCGGGGCGAACTTCCACGGTCACCGCGAACACGAGGTCAGACTTGTCATCGCGCTCAACCGGCACTGCCGTCACGTCCACCTCAGGGCGGGACATCGGCACGAGTTCGTTATCCTTGACCGCTTCGGAGTAGTAGCCGTCTAGTGAGTTGTTGACGGCATCCTCGACGATCGCGCCGCGGCCAATCTGGGCCTCGAGCACGCGGGACGGAATGTGGCCCTTACGGAAGCCGGGGATGTTGATCTGCTTGCCGATTTCCTTGGCGGAACGATCGATAGCAGGCTGAAACTCCTCGAACGGCACCTCAATGGTCACCTTGACCTTGGTGGGCTCGAGAATCTCGACGGAGCTCTTCACAGGGGTTTCTCCACTCAGTTGAGAAGGGGCGGCTTGGCCACCCGGACGTATTCGGGGGATGCCAACGGCATCCATTATTTCGCGGGCGCCGCACACAGGGTGCGCGCATACCGGTCAATCCTACGCCAGTTCGTGGGTTTACCGCGATTCGAATGTGCGAGAGAGCGCACACATCTAGTGGGTTTCCGGCTTGGAACCTGGGAGGCAGGCTTCGCCGTCGTCGTAAATACAACCATAACCCATATCACAATTCTGGGATCCTGACATGGGTCCTAGAGCTGTGTATTCTTTCAACTCGCCCCTTCGAGCCCTGAGGATTCTTATGCTCTGGACCCTTGTCCGAAAATATACAAAACCGTATGTTTCACTCATTGTATTAGCCATTCTCCTGCAACTGGCCTCCACCTTGGCCACGCTCTACTTGCCCAGCCTCAACGCCCGAATCATTGATGAAGGCGTTGTTGAGGGTGATACCGAGTTCATTTGGAGGGTAGGTGGTCTCATGCTGGCCGTTGCCTTTGGTCAGGTGGCCAGCGCCGTCCTTGCCGTCTGGTGCGGTGCGCGCGTTGCGATGGCGACCGGGCGTGATATGCGCAGCGGCATTTACCAGAGAGTCGATTCCTTTTCCGCTAACGATGTTTCTCGCTTCGGTGCTGCAACGCTCATCACGCGCGGCACCAATGACATCCAGCAGGTCCAACTCGTTATCCTCATGGGCCTGAATTTCATGGTCATGGTGCCCATTATGTCCATCGGCGGGATCGTCATGGCAGTGCGGGAGGATCCGGGCCTCTCGTGGCTGGTCTGGGTATCCGTACCTGTGCTCCTCCTTATTGTTGGGCTGCTGGTGCGCCTGCTGATGCCGCTATTCACGCGGATGCAAGACAACATCGATTCGATCAACGGGGTGATGCGCGAACAGATCATGGGGATCCGTGTGGTTCGGGCTTTCGTCCGGGAGAATCACGAGACTAGGCGTTTCACTGATGCCAACGCGGTTCTCACTGATACGTCCGTACGGATTGGGCGGCTCTTTATCCTCATGGGCCCCATCATTACCATGATCCTCCATCTTGCAACCGCTGCCGTCCTGTGGTTTGGCGGGCATCGAGTAGACCAGGGTCTCATTCAAGTAGGCTCGCTCACCGCGTTCATGCAGTACCTGCTCCAAATTCTAGTGGCCGTCATGATGGGCACGTTCATGTTCATGATGTTCCCCCGCGCTGTCGTGTGTGCGCGCCGTATAGGCGAAGTGCTGGACACCAGCAGCTCAATGACGGAACCAGAAACGCCGGTCGAGCTGAAAAATCCCCGAGGGACGGTGGAGTTCCGTCGAGTCTCCTTCGCTTATCCGGGGGCCGAGGCACCCGTGCTGGATGCGCTTAGCTTCACGGTGGAAGCCGGCACAACCACCGCCATCATTGGTGCCACCGGCTCAGGCAAGTCCACGTTGGTTAACCTCATCCCAAGACTGCAAGATGCCACGTCTGGCGAAGTGGTTCTTGACGGTTCTCACGTCAGAGCTCTCAGCAGGGCTACCATCACCGAATCCGTGGGATTCGTGCCGCAGCGCCCCTATCTGTTCTCTGGCACCGTGCGGTCAAACCTCCAGTTCGGAGCTCCCAGCGCCACCAGTGACGAGATGTGGCACGCCCTCGAGACGGCTCAAGCCGCAGAATTTGTTCGCGAGCAAGGCGGCCTCGACTATGCGATCTCTCAGGGTGGCACCAACGTTTCCGGCGGCCAACGCCAGCGCCTGTGCATTGCCCGCGCGCTGGTGAGCCGGCCACGCATCTATGTGTTTGACGATTCTTTCTCTGCCCTAGACGTGGCAACGGATGCACGATTGCGAGCCGCGCTGCCTACCTACACGGAGGGCGCCACCATAATCATCGTGGCCCAGCGTGTCTCCACCATCACAAGTGCGGACCAAATTCTCGTGCTAGATGACGGCGCAATCACCGCGCGTGGCACCCACGAGCAGCTCCTAAAATCCTCCCCAACGTATCAGGAGATCGTGAATTCCCAGCTCAGCGAGGAGAATGCCGCATGAAAAAGACGAAACGTTCGGCTACTTCAGCTCCTTTGCCTTCCAATAACGAATCCTTAGCCTTGAGCGATTCCGAGATCTACGAGCTCTCCCAGAACGTCACCGATTTCGAAGGCGGCCCACCCCGCAAGGCGAAGGCATTCTGGCCCTCAGCCATCCGCCTGTTCAAGACGTTCGGCGCGCACCCGATCGGAATGACATTCGTCTTCGCCATGATTCTCATCGCGGTCATCTTCAACGTCTGGGCCCCCAATGTTCTAGGCGACGCAATGAATGTCATCTTTGGCGGAGTTGTCTCAGCCCAGATGCCTGAGAGTGCAACGGCCACTCAGGTCATCGAAGGCCTACGAGCTTCGGGCGAGGGACAAATCGCGGACATGCTTTCGGGCATGGAGTTTGTCCCGGGGGCTGGCATTGCGTTTGGCGAGCTGGCTCAGCTCATTGGAATTGTGCTGGGCATGTATGTGATCGCACAACTCTTCATGTGGCTTCAGGGCCGCCTCCTCAATGACATCGTCATGAGAATCGTGTACCAGCTCCGCCAAGATATTGAGCGCAAGGTCAACCATCTCCCGCTCAAGTACTTCGATAAGCACCAACGCGGTGATATCCTCTCGCGCACTACGAACGATGTGGATAATGTTCAGGCTGCCCTCCAGCAGGCATTCACAAGCTTGGTGTACTGCATCCTCACCGTCATCGGGATCGTTGTGATGATGTTCTATCTATCGTGGCAGATGGCGCTCATCGCCCTCATCGCGCTGCCGCTTTCCGGGCTGGTTGTGGGAATCGTTGGAACGAAATCACAGAAGCTCTTTGCGGACCAGTGGCGCAACACCGGGCGATTGAACGGAACCATCGAAGAATCCTTCACCGGTCACGAGATCATTACCGTTTTCGGACGCCAAGAACTCATGGGCGAACAGTTTAACGAACACAATGAGGCCCTCTATGAGGCCTCTTTCAAGGCGCAGTTCTACTCGGGCATGATCATGCCGATCATGCAGTGGGTCAGCCAACTCGGCTATGTGGGGATCGCGGTTGTTGGAGCCCTTCGTGTGGCCACTGGAACGATGACACTCGGCGCCGTCACAGCCTTCATCCAGTACTCCCGAGAGTTCAACCAGCCGCTGGGCGAGGTAGCGTCCATGGCAAACATGCTGATCTCAGGGGTTGCCTCCGCCGAACGCATCTTTGAGCTACTGGACGCAGAGGAAGAAGAGCCTGATCCTCAGAATGCTGCGACGCTTGCTACACCCGTTCGCGGCAAGGTCGAGTTCATGGACGTTGACTTCTCCTACTCCCCCGACCGGCCTCTCATCGAAAACCTCTCGCTCAAGGTATTGGCAGGCCAAACGATCGCCATCGTTGGCCCCACGGGCGCGGGTAAAACCACCCTTGTCAACCTCATCATGCGCTTCTACGAGGTCAATGGGGGAGGCATCTTCATCGATGATGTTGATACTCAAACTATTCGCCGTTCCGTACTTCGAAGTCAGATTGGTATGGTTCTTCAAGATGCGGTTCTCTTTGAGGGCACTATCATGGAAAACATCCGTTATGGACGCTTGGATGCAACGGACGATGAAGTGCTCGCTGCCGCCAATGCTACCTACGTTGATCGCTTCGTACGATCGCTACCCGATGGCTATCAGACCGTTATTAACGGTGAGGCGTCTAACATTTCAGCCGGGGAGCGGCAGCTCGTCACCATCGCCCGCGCATTCTTGGCAGAACCGTCACTCCTCATCCTTGATGAGGCAACCTCCTCGGTGGATACCCGCACCGAAGTGCTGGTTCAAGAGGCCATGGCGGCGCTGCGCGCTGACCGAACTTCGTTTGTTATTGCGCATCGGCTCTCCACAATTCGCGATGCTCATGCAATCCTCGTCATGGAAGATGGCGGCATCGTGGAGCAAGGCAGCCACGATGAACTCATGAAGCGCCAGGGCGCTTATTACCGCCTCTTCATGTCACAGTTTGCTGGGACTTCGGAGTAGTTCTTACCGAGTTGACGAATCCAGCGGGATCTCCGCCGTCGTCGTTACTTTTTTAACGACGACGAATTCCTACAAACCCTACGCAACCGCAATCAACGCAATGCCTGTGGCTACAACTCCCGCTCCCACAATTCTGCGGAGAGGATCAGGTTCCTTGTATACCCACCAGGCGAGCAGGGCGCCGATGACGATCGAGGACTCCCGGACGGGGGCAACCAGCGCCACCGAGGTGGTCTGCATAACGAATAGGACGGTCACGTAGGCTGCGGGCGAGAGAGTGCCGGCGATCAGGACTTCGCGGCGGTCGCGGCGCCACGTCTCGCGTACATCGTTGCGCCGGCGGATCACACCGGGCGCCATGAGGAGGGACTGGGCGATACAGGCGAGGCCGTAGTAAAGGATCGGCGGGTTCCCCAGTTCAGCCACCGAGTAATCGTCCCAGAGTGTATAGCCAGCGATCGCGACCCCCGTGGCAAGGCCGTATGCCAAGCCCACGCGCGGGTTTCCGCCGCGGAACAGATCCGCCCCCGTTACCACGAGGATCCCGCCGATGATCGCGATGCCGCCCGCCAGCGCCAACGGGGCGGGGCGATCCCCCAGAACCGTGACCGCTACCACCACCGTGATGAGCGGCCCCGTACCACGTGCCACCGGGTACACGACGCCCAGATCGGCCTTGGAATACCCGGTCTGTAGCGTCATCGAATACGCGATGTGGATGATGCCGGAGATAGTCGCGGCGAAGAGGAGCTGGGGCGTCAGGAGGTGGCCTGCGCCGTTGCCGACGATCAGGCCGAGCGGTGTGCAAAGCAGCCCTGCCAGTGTGAAGTACATCCACACGAAAACGGTGGGCTGGCCCGAGGAATTTTTCGCCGCCATGTTCCAAACGGCGTGGCACACAGCCGCCGCCAACACGAGTGCCAAGGAGCCTATGGACATGGGGTGACCCTACCGAATTGAGGGTACAGAATCATAAGTGGAGCGAATGACGGGAATCGAACCCGCGTAATCTGCTTGGAAGGCAGAGGCTCTACCATTGAGCTACATTCGCGTGCCCATAGAGTTTAGCAGCTTGCTCGATCGCAGCGCACCTTGGCTAAGTGTGATCTAACCCTGTGTGTCAAAGTGGCTTACCAAGGTGCAGGACCCGCGAATTTCGCCTAGTATGGGCTAGTCCCTCTGGGACAATCGGGGTATGGCGCAGTTGGTAGCGCGCCCGCTTTGGGAGCGGGAGGCCGTGGGTTCGAGTCCCGCTACCCCGACAGATGAGTATCCCCGAAGATCTATCTTCGAGGGATGCGAAGACCGAGGGGTTGAAAGCACCGAAGGTGCTAAACACCCCGTCGAAATTCGAGTGAAAAGAACGCTGGCGTTCTCTTCCGAGGATGATGAAGTGGTCTATGTTCGCGTAGCGAACTCCCCCGACGAAATCCGTGCAAATGGAGCATTGGCGCCCTATTTCAAAGATCATTGACCGGCCGGCTGCTAGCCTTTGAATGGCTGACTCTGGAATAACCCGGAGCTCCCGGATGACTGAACACATGAAAAGAGGCAACTTGTGACGGACATGCCAAATTGGGAAGGATTCATGATCCCGACCCTGCAGGTGATGGATGATGGTGTTGTCCGGCATTGGCGAGAATTTCAACCTCAGGTTGCGGACAAGGCACACCTCACGGACGAACAGAAGACGGAGAGGCTCCCGTCGGGAAATTCGCTCAGATACGAAAACCGAATTGGCTGGGCAGTTTCATTTATGACGAATGTCGGTGCACTAACGCGTCCCAAGCGAGCGCATTACCAGATCACTGATGCAGGCAGACAGGTTTTACAACGTTTCCCTAACGGGGCTAAAGAACACGACATCAAAAGGATGGCAAAGGAACCTAACTCCCAAATCCGGGCTTATAAGTCCACCTCCTCTGATAAAAAATCCGCTGTCACTCCGCCGAACGACACAGATGCCGCTATGACTCCAATAGAGCAAGTTCAGTCAGGCATTACCCGCATTAACGAGGACGTTGAGAAGGAACTCCTAGAACGTCTTCAGAGCAAGGAACCAGCGTTCTTCGAACAGGCGGTGGTAGAACTACTTCTTGCCATGGGGTACGGCGGCTCTACGGGCGGGGGAAGCGTCACGCAACTCAGCAACGACGGTGGAATTGATGGCGTGATTGATCAAGATATTCTGGGTTTGAGTCGAGTTTACATACAGGCTAAACGCTATGCCGACGTCAACAGTGTTGGACGCCCTGATCTGCAAGCATTTGTCGGGGCGCTCAGCGGAAAGGCCGACAGTGGCGTCTTCATTACCACCAGCACGTTCTCAAAGAACGCCCGCGAATACGCTTCCGGCGTTCCTACACGCATTATTCTTATCGACGGCGCATTCCTCACCCGCCTTATGCTCCAATTCGGAGTTGGAGTCCAGACACGCGAAACGTACACCGTTGCCGAGATCGACGAGGACTTCTTCGAATAGATCGATAGATTGACTGGGCAACTATGCCCTTCGCCCGTATGCGCCGAGGTCCGTACCGTACGCACCCACTCCTTATCGCGAGCGCCGCACAAGCCCTTTGACGCCGCCAGTGACGGAGCTGCCTGCGCCGAGCGCCACAGCAAACTCCATGAGCCCATTTGGCTCGTAAGGCGAAGAGAACATTCCACAGTCCACCGCCTTGTCGGTCAGGAACGTGTCGGAGTACCGCTGAGCGTCGGGCGTATGAAGGTCCCACACCAGTAGGGCAGCCATGATCGAAGCTGAAAGATCGGACGGTAGCGGCGGCATGCCAAGCCGCTCTAGCCCGTCATAGGCCGTCTTGAGAATCCTGTGATCCGTGACAGATGCGGTCAGTGACATGGGGCCAACGTTGTAGGAGATCTGCCGCCCGGCGGCGCGCTCCACTGTGGCACGCCACCTGCCAATCCGCTTGGCCGCGGCGTAATTTGGCCCCTGCACATCAACGAATCCGGGGTACACGCCGCCGATGCGGCCCGGGCGCAAGCGCCTCACCATTGCGTATGTGGAAACCGATCGAGCAACTGCACCTTCGCCAAGCTGTTTCTTGAGGCCGTCTTCGCCAAGCTTGAAGGCATCGGTTGGGCTGCCGATCCACGCCAGCATAGTGTCAGTCCGCTCGCTGCACACAAGCCGTTCCACCACATCCGCCCCCGCGGCCGCCAAGAGGAAGGCAGACCCCGGAGCATAGAGCGAATCCACAATCACAAGACGGCCCGGGAGCTTGGCGATCCATCCGGCAACTCGTTCGGGTGCCTCTACTACATCAGCTCCGTCATCGGGCGGCAGGAATAACGTGCCGGAACTTTCGTGTGCCGCGGCGAGGAGCTCTGCCTTGCGGCGTGACTGCGGCCGAATCACTGCGGCCACATCGAAACCCCACTCGAGCAGCTGACGCGCTGGGGATAGCTCGGCCCCTGCGCCGAGGCATACAAAGGTAACACCTGCGGCTTGTAGCAAGTCAGGATCGAGTGCCATCTCGCGTAGCGCTACATCAGCCCCGTCTAGGAGGCGCCCCGATTGCTTCCAACCGTCCAATTCTGCAACGAGCTCGTGCCCACGAAGCGTTCGGCCGTCAATGCTCAGTTCCAAGCCCTCGTTGCGACCTTTCTGGGTTCCGGTGATCACTCCTCCAGCGTTTGACGGTTCACGCAGAATGGCATCGGAGAGCGTGCGCCCGTCAGAGAAATGAAGGAGCTCCGAGAGAGCATTCAGCCCTGACTGAGCGCAGTTGGTGCCTCGCTCTGGGGTATCGAACCAGCTCATCTCTTCCATGGCTTCGCGATAGCGTTTACGCCACGGGACCGCTGAGTCGATTGACTGCTGGAGCCGGGGAAGGCCGCTCGCAGCGCCCGCGCACATTCCCTGCGATACGAGGGTGCTGCTACTGCGTCCGTCCTGGCGTGGTAGCACAATCGCCTCGCCTACATCTGGCACATTCTGTTTGCCTGAATACCAGAGGTGTACAAGATCGCGTCCACTGCCCGCATCAAGAACAGCGAATCGATTGTCCGTCAGCTCAACCAGCTCTAGCTGGGTTGGCAAGAGCACTGGTGCCCTGAATGATGCGGCGCCTTGGCACGATTCGGAACCATCTATCCCGAGTTCGCCAGCCGCCCATGCGTCAATAGCCGCGCCATGGAGGATCACTGATCGATATCCGAATAGGCGAGCGCTGGCTTTGGACACGTGTATCGGGTTGATATCGCCGGTGATACGCGCCCAGTTCTTGCTGGCCTGCGTTCCCAACTGAGCCGATGAGTAAGCTGTGCGCTGGCCAACGTCCAAATACCCCAAGCCGTTTGTACCGACATCCTTTCGGAGATCGGGTACTCGGGCCAGAAGCTCAGGAATTTGCCCAATATTCCGATCTGAGCCCTTACCTGACTTATCGAGGTAGCTGGTGCACTCGATGTAGGCAACTGTGCCTGCCGCGCTAAGCGAGCATTGGATCACCACACGTATCCCTGAGTTATCGCGATTGAGTGACACTACACGTGCGGAGAGCTGGAGATCGGTACCGGCCGAAACTGGCGCAGCGAGATCCCATGCTTGACTGGTCACTAAGGTGCCGAGTGGCTGTAAAGGCACAGTGGGATCAGCAAGTAGCTCTACGTTCGATGGGAAACACAAGCTATGCAGGGCGGCCGGGGTTAGCCAGCCTTGCTGACCGTTCCCCGTTGACGGCGCGGTACGTGCGGCGCTAACTTCACCGGGGCCAGAGCCTTGCTCGCTGAATACATCCGCAAGGCTGCCGAGCTCTGGGGCTGACGTACTGACCGAACGTGTGATCGTGGGAATCTTGTCAAGAGAGTCAGGAATCCCGATTGTCCGCAGCTTCTTGCTAGCTGAACTGTGAACCACGTGTGCAAGCTGCCTTAGCTCCATGCCGCCTCCTTGATGACCACTCAAGGATAGCGGTTTGTGGCGTCAGATCCAGACGACAATAATCGTTAGACCCGAGTTGAGTAGTCATAATTGTCCTGCACCGCACGGAAGTCCGCTTCACTCAAATGATGACACCAAGGCTGCTGCGTTCCGGAGAACCTGATTCGATGCGCCCCTGTCCAAGATGCGACCTCGACATGACAGTCGGGCATACCCCACAACACCTCGACCGCGGGCATAAGATCATTATCCGAAGAAAACAGAACTGCAACATCCATGTACCCGGACATCCCTAACCGAATCATGTCTACGGCGATCGCCACATCAATACCTTTCTCACTGGCGGCAGAAGCCGGAAAGTCGGAAGGGTATTGAAGATTACGCCGAACCACAGTCACTTGGTCAGATCTATCCCACATGTCCGCTTGCCGATCGTTAGCCTGCGCCGCACCGGGCTGCCGTTCAGGATTAGGGCGCCCTCTATAAACCCGAACTTCAAGCAGGTCACTTTCACGTTGCCTACGCTCGGTGAGCAACTCACCTACCTTCAGTGGAAACACATGCCCATTGCTCGCACCTGAGCCAAACGGCAGGAACTGGCGCCGAGCCCAACCGTGAACATTCTGGTAGTCCATGAAGAGCACGACTCGATCTACATTGTTGGCCACGTCGCCTCCAACTATATGAAAAATCCCCGCCAATCCCGGGGGACGGCGGGGCGTAATAAAAGCATTGTACCCTATTCAGCCTGCAGGTCACACGTAGAACCTCGAATAGGGGAAATAAAAGGAACCCGGATACCGTCTGATATCCGGGTTCCTTTGACGCTTATTGGTCAGTCCGCAAGCAAGCCATTCTTGTAAGCCTTAGCAAGCTTACGTGGAATGCGCACTTCGCGGCCCTGAACGCGGACGGTCTGGAGGTTAGGAACCTCAGCCTTCCACTGGGAACGGCGAGAGCGGGTGTTGCTGCGGGACATCTTGCGCTTGGGTACTGCCATGATGCCGCTCCTCTCGATTCTCGGGCCGCCTGATCGCGACCACCTGTCTTACCGCGCCGCCCAAAGCATTGCCTCGGACAACACGCACAAGTGAATACTGTACCTGACACGGCCTGTGCCCGCTATTCCGCAGGCGTTCTTTGGGCCGGTTAGGCCAGAGTACTTCATCACATCCCTCGTTATCGACAGGTATCTGGAAATTCTCTGACGAAGCCGGCGCCACTGATCTCCGCAATCGTCCGTACCCGTCGACGAAGACCAAGAATGCACGTGGTACACGTGGCACACGCGGATAGAATGGCGGGGTGAGTGAACTCGTGTTGCCAAAAGATTCCCAGTTCCATGGAGAGCTGGAGATCAAGCGGTCACGATTCCTTGCGACGGTGGTCAGAATCGATAGTCCCGAGCAAGCCCGCGAGACAATCAACGTACGCCGGGCTGAGCTTCCAGACGCGCGGCATCACTGCACTGCATTTGTTGTGGGAGTACCCGGTTCCGCGCCAGCGCTTCACTCATCTGATGATTCCGAGCCGTCCGGAACGGCTGGGCGCCCGATCCTCGACGTACTGCTGGGCATCGGCATTACGGACGCGGTAGCAATTGTTACGAGATACTTCGGCGGAACGTTGCTCGGAACCGGCGGACTAGTCCGTGCATATTCGGGTGCTGTGAAGGAGGCGCTTGAGGGAGCACCCCTCCTATCGCGAGAGATTGTTCCTGTGTGGAGCACACTCCTCCCCCATAGCGATTCTGGACGATATCTTTCCGAACTGGCCAACGCTGGCTTCGCTGGTACACCCGAGTATCTGGGCGAGGGCGTCCGAGTCAGTGTGGTAACACCCAAGGGAAAGGACCTCACTGCACTGTTTGCCCAGCTCTCCGGTGGCACCATCACACCCGAGGTGTCAGGGAAAGCAGCCCAAGAATTTGCGTGGGGCTCGGTCAACGAGTCCGCGGCCATGCGAGCCCCAGGCTAGGCCGAAATTGCTTCATGTTTCGAGACAAGTACACACAACGCTAGACATAAACCCTATTTTGTGGTTGGTTAGTTCCAGCCGTTGATTTAAAACAGCTCATATGCCACGCAACAGGCGTGCAGACAAGGAGAACGTAATGTCCAAAATTTATGCTGATGCAACGGAGCTTGTTGGGGGAACACCCCTCGTTCGCATCAACCGGCTGGCTGGCAACGGTCAAGCCACGGTTCTCGCCAAGCTGGAGTTTTACAACCCCGCGAACTCGGTCAAGGACCGTATCGGCGTAGCGATCATTGATGCTGCTGAAAAGGCAGGTGCACTCAGCGCAGGAGGAACGATTGTTGAGGCCACCTCCGGTAACACCGGCATCGGCCTCGCGTGGGTTGGTGCGGTACGCGGCTACAAGGTGATCCTCACAATGCCCTCCTCCATGTCCAAGGAACGGCGCGCGCTTCTGCGCGCGTTCGGCGCCGAACTGGTCCTGACCGAGCCCGCAGGCGGCATGAAGGGTGCGGTAGATAAGGCCGATGAAATCGTCGCCAACACCCCGGGAGCCATTCTGGCTTCACAGTTCGCCAACGAGGCAAATCCCGCCATTCACGAAGCAACCACCGGCGAAGAAATCTGGACGGACACGGACGGCAAGGTTGATTACCTCGTTTCCGGTATCGGCACCGGCGGAACGATCACGGGAGCAGGCCGAGCGCTGCGCCGCCACAACCCAGACGTTAAGCTCATCGCCGTTGAGCCCGGAGAGTCCCCGCTCCTATCCGAAGGAAAGGCTGGCCCGCACAAGATTCAGGGCATTGGCGCCAACTTCGTTCCCGATGTACTCGACACGGAAATCTACGACGAAGTCATCTCGGTTCCCGGCGAGGTTGCGATCGAGACGGCACGCAAATCGGCTACCGAAGAAGGCCTCCTCGTAGGCATTTCGTCCGGTGCGGCTCTCAAGGCGGCCCTTGAGGTCGCTCAGCGGCCAGAAGCAGCGGGCAAGACCATCGTGGCGATCATTCCGGACTTCGGCGAGCGTTACCTTTCTACCCCGCTCTTCGAGGGGCTGCTCGACTGAGCGACACTCTCACCTGTCGGGTTACATAACTATTGAACGGGGCGGTCCAATCGGGCCGCCCCGTTCATTCTGAATTCCGTGACAGATTCGGCCAAGTGCCGCGGCATCGCACCTCTGGCCCCGGCCCACTACGTGCCGGGGCACTGCCCAGGGGTGAGGTACTCCCAGTAGTCCCCGTCGATTGCTTTTTCTACGGTGTCCTCGGGAGCACCATTCTTCGCCGTCACGATAAACTCTAGGAGATCCGAGTCCTCCAGATAGTCCCCATTGCCGCAAGCGGTCATGATAACAAAGCCGGATTCGTCCCAATCCTCGCTCGCATTGAAGCTCTGCTCCTCATCAACCCCACTGATGGGCACAGATAAGTCTTGGATAACGACAACTCGCCCTTCCGTGAGTTCCTCGTAGGTATGACCTATAGTGCTCGTCTCTTTTCCCCAGAACTCGTTCATAGAGGTCTGATCACTGGTTTGGCAACCGGAAACTGCCAGAACGCTGACAACTCCAGCAAGCAGTCTTGTACCACGCATCATTCTTTTCCTGAGTCCTCTCAAGGATGGGGCACCAAACCTCGGCCCTTGGTTGTCCAGCTGCATTGCTGGATGCTTCATCGTAGCTCTCGACCGGCACACTAGATTCGGGGCTTAAGTCCCGTTATTTCGTGCTTCCAATGCCTTTTCGGTCGCATGTATTTGATCCGCCTACACATGCCGGAAAACAGTCTGTTACAACCAAGCAGTGGCTAGGCGCGCCAGCAGCCCTGAGACCTTCTTGGGCAACCCCGCGCGAGGTGGCACAATAGGGCCCATGGCTTTTCGTCATGATTCAGCGAGAGGAACAGCGGATGGGTTCACACCTCAACAAGTTTGTTCGGGTCCTCAAGGATGACCTGCAGGCTGCCTGCGATCACGATCCGGCGGCCCGGACGCGGATTGAGGTGGCACTGGCCTACCCCGGCGTTCACGCCGTGTGGGGCTACCGCCTCGCCCACGCCATCTGGAAGCGCGGGGGCCTCTTTAAGCTGCCTGCCCGATTGTTCTCCCAGCTGGTCCGTGCCATCACGGGTATCGAGATTCACCCCGGAGCGAAGATCGGCCCCCGCCTATTCATTGATCACGGCATGGGTGTGGTGATCGGCGAAACCTCTGAAATTGGAGCCGATTGCATGCTCTACCATGGCGTGACACTGGGCGGAACATCTCTGAGCGCCACGAAGCGCCACCCCACGCTGGGCAACGGGGTTGTCATTGGTGCGGGAGCCAAAGTACTCGGCCCCGTGCGGATCGGAGATGAGGCTCGTATTGGGGCGAACGCCGTCGTCGTCCGAGATCTTCCTCCTCACCACACGGCCGTGGGCGTGCCGGCCAGCTACCGCGACCATGCGGCGCCGGCCTACACCATTGACCCGGCTATCTATATCTAGGGGCCTACTTCTTGGTCTTCTCTTCGTAATCGGCCAGAAGATCGACGCGTGCCTGGTGGCGCGGCTCTTCGCTCCACGGCGTCTCCAAGAACGTCTTGATGAGCTTCCATGCCTCCTCGGGCTCGTGCTGGCGGGCGCCGATGCCAATGACGTTGGCGTTGTTGTGCTCGCGCCCGAGAGCCGCCGTGTCATGGTTCCACGCGAGTACTGCACGCGCGCCCTTGACCTTGTTAGCGGCGATCTGTTCGCCGTTGCCGGAGCCCCCAATAACGATCCCGAGCGAACCCGGATCGGCAACCGTGGCCTCCGCGCACGGGATACACATGGTGGGGTAATGATCCAGTGGATCGTACGTTGTGGCGCCGTGATCCACTACCTCGTAGCCGGCATCCTTCAACTTGGGGATGATGTACTCTCTGAGTTCGAAACCTGCATGATCTGCAGCAATATGTACGCGCATGGCCACTAGTTTAGCGGGCGCATCCTATTCTTTCGCGCAGTGGTGAAAATTGGTGAAATCTGGGCCACATTCCTCGCCGATGCGTATGCTGTTTTTCATGACCACATCAGATATTCACCTCCAGCGTGTGCTGGAGGCAGCAGATCCCAACGTGCGTATTCAAGATGACCTCTTCCGCGCCGTGAACGGCACATGGCTGGACACCTACGAGATTCCGGCCGATCTTTCATCCGATGGCTCCTTCACCGCGCTCCACATTCAGGCCGAGCAGCAGGTTAAGGACATCATCGAGGAGATTGCTGCCAAGAACCCCACTGAGGGCGAGGCGCAGCAGGTTGCCAGCTTCTTCAATTCGTGGATGGACACGGAAGCCGTGAATGGGCGCGGAACGGAACCACTTCTGGCGGATCTGGATGCGATTGGAGCCGCGACCTCCAAGGACGAGCTGGCGGTTGCCATCGGATCGTTGATGCCAACGGGCGTGGGCTCGTTCTTCGGGATCGATGTGGATACGGATCTCAACGATCCGGAGCGCTACGTGGCTTTCCTGTACCAGTCTGGCATCGGCTTGCCGGACGAGGCCTATTACCGCGAGCCGCAGTTCGCCGAAGTTCTGGCGAAGTATCGTAGCTTCGTCACCAGCTTCATGACGCTGGGGTATGAGATGAGTCCCGCCGTTGCTCAGGACGAATCCGAGACGGTGTTCGAACTGGAGCGCGCCTTCGCCGCCACACACATGAATGTGGTGGATTCGCGCGACACGGACAAGATCAACAATCCGATGACTTGGAACGATTTCGTTGCTTCGGCGCCGGGATTCAACTGGGGTGGCGCCATCACGTCCGCCGGTTTCACCGAAGATAAGCTGGATAACGTCATCGTCATGATGCCGGACGCGCTGGCAGGGTCTGCCCGCGTGTGGGCGGACGCCCCGCTGGACGATCTCAAGGCCTACACCCGCTGGCGCGTGCTGCGCGGGCGCTCCACCTTCCTGACTCAGGACATTGACCGGGCCAGCTTTGACTTCTATGGCCGCGTGCTTTCCGGCACCACGGAACAGCGCGCGCGTTGGAAGCGCGGCGTCCAGCTGGTCAACGGCTCGCTCGGCGAGGCTGTAGGCAAGCTCTACGTGCAGCGCCACTTCCCGCCGGACCACAAAGAAGCCATGCTCACGCTCGTCGAGGATCTGCTGGAGGCCTACCGCCAGTCCATCCGCGCTCTGGACTGGATGGGCGAGGAGACCAAGGAGAAAGCCTTGGAGAAGGTGGATTCCTTCGTCACCAAGATCGGCTACCCTGACAAGTGGCTCGATTATTCTGCACTGGAGATCGGCGATGATCTAGTGGAGAACGTACGGCAGGTCAACCGCTTCGAGTTCAACCGCGGCATCGAGAAGCTGGGCAAGCCGATGGACCGCAGCGAATGGTTCATGTCTCCCCAAACCGTCAACGCCTACTACAACCCGGTGTGGAACGAGATCGTATTCCCCGCAGCCATCCTCCAGTTCCCATTCTTCGATCCGGAACGCGACGATTCCTTCAACTACGGCGGAATCGGATCAGTGATCGGGCACGAGATCGGCCACGGCTTTGACGATCAGGGCTCCAAGTACGATGCCAGCGGCGCACTCCACAACTGGTGGACCGAAGCAGATCGCACAGAATTCGACAAGCGCACGGGCGCCCTCGTCAACCAATATGAGCAGTACACCCCCGAGCAGTTCGGACCCGACAGCCCGCATCACGTTCAAGGAGCCCTCACCTTGGGTGAGAACATCGGTGACCTGGGCGGCCTATCCATTGGGCTGAAGGCGTACGCGATCGCTCTGGCGCGGGCCGGTGAAACGCTGGCCAGCGCCACAGAAATCGACGGCTACACCGCCACCCAGCGTGTGCTCCTCTCCTACGCTCGGATCTGGCAAGAGAAGCGGCGCAGCGAACTCCTAGAAACGCTCATCGCCACCGATCCTCACTCCCCTGCGGAATTCCGCTGCAACGGCGTGGTCAAGAACGTGGATGCCTTCGCCGATGCGTTTGGAGTACAGGCTGGGGACGCGTTGTACCTCCCGCCCGAGGAGCGCGTGCGGATCTGGTAAGTGTGCAGTTTGGGTGCCCCACGGACCGCGTTTCAGCTCCGCATGCTGTAGTTGCCGTGCACATACGCATGGCTCACACAGCATACGGAACTGAGGCGAGATACCCTAGCAACGCATGCGGGATTCAATTCCGCATGCTGTAGTTGCCGTGCACATACGCATGGCTCACACAGCATACGGAACTGAGAATCTAGAATCGCCGCCGGGCACCCGGCAACGGGTAGCCAATGGCTTGCCAGAGCAGGCTGCGGAGACAAAACCGGTTCATCGCTAACCATGCCCGACACACAATGTGGCCCCAATTTCACAACTGGGACCACACTAGTTTGCACATCAGATTCGTACTTTAGGCGATCTCATCAGCGATCAAGCACATCTAATCGAAGATCGGCCCTACATCCCGCGAGCGCTTGAGTTCAAAGAAGCCGGGAGTGCGAGCCAGTGCCAAGCACCCGTCCCACAGCTGGAGGGCCGCTTCGCCGTGCGGCGCTGGAGAGATGACGGGACCGAAGAAGGCCACGCCGTCGATCGCGATGATCGGAACGCCCACCTCATCGCCCACAAGTTCGAGGCCCGCCCGTGTGGACGCAGCCACGGCCTCCTCAAATTCGCCAAACCGGTCCATAATGTCAGCCGAGGCGCCCGAACTGGTCAGGGCCTGCGTGATCGCGAGTGGATCGTTGACGCGCCCTTGCTCATGGTAGAGGCGGCCAAGGTCCGTGTAGAAGCGCCCTAGCGTCTCATTGCTTTCCTCGGCGGCAACGCCGGCCACAACCTGCGCAGCCATCCGCCCCTCCTCCACGTGAGCACGGTATTCCTCAGGGATGTCCTTCCCTTCGTTGAGGACCGCCAGCGAGAAGGGACGCCACTGAACATCGAGATCGCGATGCTCGGCAACTTCCACCAGCCAGCGCGAGGTGATCCACGTCCACGGGCAAGACGCATCGAACCAAAAATCTACCTTTGTACTCATGCCTCTATCCAACACTCCAGCGCACAGGGCCGCAAGGGCGGAAAGGCTCGGGGCAGGAACGCCTACTCACCACCAACCGAGCACCTTCATCCACGCGCCCCCGATGCCGATCCAGATAATGAGCGAAGGAATCGATGCAAGGAAGCTGACGCCCCACCACTGACCAGTGGTGTTGTAGCCAGATCCATACAGGGCAGGTCCGGGACCACCGGCATACTGGGTGAGGCTCATGGACGCTGTGGATGCGTATCCAAGGCCAAGCGCCGCCAGCAGCGGCGGAGCCCCAACGGCCAGTGCCGCCGCGAGGAAGGGAAGATACATCGCAGAGATGTGTGCCATGGCTGAGGCGAAGAAGTATCGGGTGTAGAAGTACACGAGGATGAGGATGAGGAAGGCAATGGGCCACGACAGCCCGCCGATCAGCCCCACGATATGGTCCGAGATCCATTCGATCACGCCGTAGGCATTGAGCGCATTGGCCATCATGACCAGCGCGGCGAACCAGAACATCGTGTCCCATGCGGTGGATTCGGAGACGATATCCTTCCACGTCATGATGCTCGTGAACATGAGAATGGCCAGCCCAATGAAGGCGGAGACTGTGGCGTTGATTCCCAACACTTGATCGCCAACGGTCCACAGGAACAGCAGGAGAATGAATGTAGACCCGAGAACCTTCTCGGCCTTAGACATCCCGCCCATGCGCGCGAGTTCGTCCTTGGCCATCTGAGCCATCTTCGGGGTTTGCTTGAGTTCCGGTGGGTAGATCTTGTACAGGATGTAGGGCAGAACAACCAGTGCGACGAGTCCAGGAACGAGCGCCCCGATAAACCACGTCATCCACGAAATCTCCACGCCTTGGCTCGCAGCCAGCTCGGCCACGAGCGGATTTCCCGCCATAGCCGTGAGGAACATGGTGCACACCACGGTATCGATCTGGGACACGACCAACGCGAGGAAGGCGCCGGCGCGCTTGGCCGTTGGCCCCGGCTTGGAGTCATATGCCTCGGCAATTGACCGCATGATCGGGTACATGATTCCGCCACCGCGTGCGGATGCGGAAGGGATACCGGGGCCAACGATCAGATCGGCAATGGCCAATCCGTATACAACCCCCATCATCCGATTGCCCAGCTTTGACACGAAGAACAGCGCGATGCGTTTGCCCAGCCCCGTCTTGATGACGGCGCGGGAGAGGAACATCGCGATGCCAATCAGCCAGATTGTGTTGTTCGAGAAACCCGAGAGCATGAGGACGGCATCGCCCTCATCGGTCTGGGAGAGGGGAGTGAGTCCGGTCAGTGCCCCAACGATCAGGGCAATCAGCGTGACGGCGCCCATCGGCAGGGCCTTGGCAATAATCCCAACGATCGTCGCAACAAACAGCGCCAGCGTCCCCCACGCACGCGTGTCCAGATCGGCGGGATGCGGCAGGATGAAGATAATGAGCCCAACCGCAACGGCCAGAAGCAACTTCATCGGCTTGAAGGAAAGCTTGACGGGGATCGCTTCCCCCGCCGCTTGTGCGGATGTTGCCCCTGATTGTGGTTCGTGGGGCTTGTCAGCGAATTGGTCGCTCGCCATGATTTTCTCCGTCGATCAGAATCGTTTATTTTCCGGATTTTGTCCACATTTAGCGTAATAAGCACGGCGACTGCAGGCGTAGGCCTTTAGACCAATTCCAGATAAGGGAGTCGGTACTCACAAAAGGGCTGCAGGTCGCGTAATCTGTTCTGTGGATTATTCATCACGGGCGCCGCCAGTTCGATCAGACACCTCGATCAGACACCCCGATCACGTTCGATCAGACCCGGCGCGGTTAGGACACACATGCCAGGCACAAACCTGCAGCGCGCGGAAGCGCTTGAGCGCTCATCCAAGATCGCAACCCATCACTACCGGATCGACTTGGACCTCACTGGGTCGGATACCACGTTCGCGGCCACAACCGAGATCGATTTCTCGGCCACGGCCGGGGCCAGCACGTTCCTCGATATCATCGCTCATTCGGTGGATCGCGTAGTGCTCAACGGCTCCGAATTGGATCCGGCTGCCTACGCCGATTCGCGTTTCCCCCTCACTGACCTCGCCGAACACAACACGGTGCGCGTGGAGTCCACGATGGATTATTCGCGCACGGGCGAGGGCCTGCACCGCTACGTGGATCCGGCGGATGGGGAGGCCTACCTCTACTCACAGTTCGAGGTGGCGGATGCCCGCCGCGTTTTCGCCAACTTCGAGCAGCCGGACCTCAAAGCGGACTTCACCTTCACCATCACCGCGCCCAAGGCGTGGCGCGTGTTCTCCAACTCCCCCAGCCCCGAGCCCACCCCCGCGGGCGCCGGCACGGCCACGTGGAGCTTCACCCCCACCGAGCGCATGTCCACCTACCTCACCTCGATCATCGCCGGCCCTTACGATGGCTACGATAACGAAACGTATCGCAGCGTTGATGGCCGGGACATCCCGCTGGGCGTGTGGGCACGCAAGTCCCTCAAGCAGTACATGGATTCCGATGAGCTGTTCCGCATCACGAAACAGGGCTTCGAGTTCTACGAGGCCAACTACGGCTTCCCCTACCCGTTCCGCAAGTACGATCAGATCTTCTGCCCGGAATACAACGCCGGCGCCATGGAGCACCCCGGCAACGTGACCATCGTGGAGAGCTACATCTTCCGCACCAAGCCCACCGGCGCGATGATTGACCGCCGCCTCATCACGATCCTGCACGAGCAGGCCCACATGTGGTTTGGCGATCTGGTCACCATGAAGTGGTGGGACGATCTCTGGTTAAACGAATCCTTCGCCGAGTACATGAGCCACCTGGCCGCCGTCAACAACACGGATCTGACGGACGCATGGGTCACCTTCCTCGCCTCCGAAAAGTCGTGGGCCACCCAAGAGGATCAGCTGCCCTCCACCCATCCGATCGCCGCGGACGCCGTTGATATCGAAACCGTGCTAATCAATTTCGATGGAATCACCTACGGCAAGGGCGCCTCTGTGCTCAAGCAGCTGGTGGCCTGGGTTGGTCAGGAGGAGTTCCTGGCCGGGGTGCGCGAATACATCCGGAAGAACGCCTGGGGCAACGCCACGCTCAAGGACCTGTTGGTGGAGTTGGAGAAGTCCTCCGGCCGCGACCTGTCTGAGTGGACGAAGCTGTGGTTGGAAGAATCCGGTGTGAACGTTCTTTCGCCGGTTATTTCGATCGACGACGACGGCGTGGTCCAGTCCCTTTCCATCCTCCAGGAGTCCGATGGCCGTTCGTCCCTTCGCCCGCATCGCATCGGTGTTGGCGGATACGATCTGGTGGATGGCCGTCTAGTGCGCACGATCAGCTCAGAGCTGGACATCGCGGGCGAAACCACTGATGTCCCAGAGTTCGCTGGCGCGAAGCGCCCCGCTCTCATTTTGCTCAACGATGGGGACTATGCCTACGGCAAGATCCGGATGGACGAGGATTCGCTGAACACCGCGATCGAGCATCTGGACGCATTCGATGATCACTTGGCCCGCACGCAGGTTCTTCTTTCGGCGTGGAACATGTGCCGCGACGGCCTACTTTCGGCCACCGCCTTCACCACAATCGCGCTCAAGGCGCTGCCGGATGAAACGGACGGCACCGTGCTGCGCCATATCCTCAACCAGCTCATGACGGCCACCAACCTGTATTCGGCTCCTGCCCTGCGCGCTGTTCTCAAGGACAAGGTTGCTGCGGCGATCTTCGAGATCCTCGATTCGGCAACGCCCGGCAGCGACAACCAGCTGCAGGTTGCCAGTGCCGCCATGCGTGCCGCGGTGACTGATGATCAGTTCGCTCGCATCAGCGGGTGGCTTGAGGGCACGGATGTGCCGGAGGGATATGTTGTAGATGCCGAGGTCCGCTGGCTCATCCACGTAGCGCTTGCCGCCGCTGGGCGTATTGGCGAGGCCGAGATTACCGCCGAATTCGAACGCGACAACACCTCCTACGGGCAGATCTACTCCGCTCAGGCGCGCGGTGCGCTTCCAGATCCGGACGTCCGGGAAAAGGTATGGGCGGACGTCACGGGCGATACGGTGTCCAACACCGTCCAGCGCAACCTCTGCCTAGGCATCGCGCGATCGACCGCCGAATCCTTGGTGCCCTATGCTGAGCGCTACTTCGCTGATGCCGAAGCTCAGTGGGCGGGTCACACGGTGGAGATCGCCAAGAACATGCTCGAGTATGCCTTCCCCATCCAGCTGACTGGCCGCACCGATCTTGGTGTGGACCTTGTTGGACTTGGTGAAACATGGCTTGCCGAGCACACCGGCGCCGCAGCCGCGGCCATCCGCCTTGTCTCCGAACAGGTTGATGCCGCAACACGCGCGCTGAACGCTCAGGGAGTGGACGCCGCCAGCAACTGACGCGCTCATATCTGAAAGCCCAAGCGGGGCAGGCACCGAGTGCCTGCCCCGCTTCATCGTCGTCGTCGTCAAAAACTACTCGTGGACCTCCAAGAAGGGCTTGCCGGCCTCAACTTTTGGCCCGGCGGCAACGATCTGGACGGATTCCTCGCCAGCGCCCACTACAACGATCGGCGAGCACAGCGGGTAGCCGGCATCGTCCGCAACTCGGGTGTTCCACAAGACGATCGGCTGGCCGGGCGCTACATTCTGGCCGTCCTTCACCAGAACATCGAAACCATCGCCGTCCAATTCCACCGTGTCTAGCCCAAGATGGATAAGAACTCCGATGCCCTCAGCAGCTTCAATGACGAAGCCGTGGGCCTTCGCCTTGCGGACCTTCCCGGCACATGGGGCAACCACCGTCAGGCCGCCGGGGAATGGATCAATCGCGGCTCCGGGCCCCACCATCAAGGTGGAAAACACGGGATCGGGCACGTCCCGCATGGGGATGACCTCGCCGGACACAGGTGCATTGATTATGAGGGTCATGGCTTTAGCCCAAATCTCTCTAGTGGTCCGTCAACTCGCTGATTGCCTCACCAAGATCGTCAGCTTCCGGCCCAACAACAACCTGAATAACTGGCCCCTGCAGAACAACGCCGAATGCTCCAGACTCTCGTAGTCCCGGTTCGTCAACTTGCGTTGGATCGTTCACAACAACGCGCAGGCGCGTGATACAGGGCTCGATGCTTTTCAGATTCTTCGAGCCGCCAAGCGCTTGAAGTATTCCTTCAGCCTTAGTCATCTCTTCACTCCACTCTCATCGGGGGCTGTGCTCTCCGATCCCAGCCTACCCCCGATCAGGGAGGCGGGAACCGACCTTACGGCCCGATTTCGGGGCTGGAGGCGGCTAGGGCAAGCTATCGGCGGCAGGCCGCGAGTTCCTTCTTGAATCTAGCGATGAGGGAACGCAGGCGCGGATTGGTTGCCAGATCCTCAACTAGGACGGGGATGCCCGAGGGATCGGACAGGGGAACGCGCCAATTTTCGTATTCCTGATCCGTTCCCGGGACGTTCTGAGCCTTGCGTTCGCCAACGCCATCCACTAGCGAGATTGCCAAAAGCTCGGCCGGCGTGTGGGCGATATAGCAATGCATCGCTTCGATGATCTCGCGTTCGGTTGGGATGTCACCAATCAGCCCGTACTCACGGAGGCGATCAAGCATGCGGCGGCGTTCATCGGCGGCCTCTGCTCGAACCTTTTCAACGGGCTCCGTCAGCAGGTTGAGGCGCTGGCGCAGTTCCACGTGTTCGCCTGCGAGGTAGGCGGGTAGCGGCGGAAGATCGTGCGTATCCACCGTGACGAGGGATTGAGCGCGGAATTCTTCTGGGCGCTTGAACTGGCCATCGCCGTTCTGCTCAAACCACAGAACCGAGGTTCCGAGGATGCCGCGTTCGTTCAGGAAATCACGGACCCACGGCTCCACGTTGCCCAAGTCCTCGCCCACCACGATCGCGCCGGCACGCTGGGCCTCGAGCATGAGAATGCCCAGCATCGCATCCTGATCGAACCTGACGTAGGCGCCGTCGGAAGCCGAATTGCCCTCCGGAATCCACCACAGGCGGAACAAGCCCATCACGTGATCCACCCGCACCGCGCCTGCGTGGCGCAGCACGGTGCGGGCCATGTCCCGAAGCGGGGCGTAGGCAAGGCGCCGAAGGGACTCAGGGTTCCACGGCGGCTGGGACCAGTTTTGACCGAGCTGATTGTACATATCGGGGGGCGCACCCACCGTCACTCCCGCGGCGAACGCCTCAGGCAGAGACCACGTGTCTGAGCCCTGAGCATGAACGCCAACAGCCAGATCGTGGAAAATGCCGATGTGCATACCCGAGCAGAGCGCCGAACGCTGAGCCTCGGCAAGCTGATCGTCAATCACCCACTGCATCCACGCATAGAAATCGATGCGGCCCGATAGCCTAGCTCGCTCTTTCGTAGCCTCTGGCGTATCCGGGCAGGAGAACTTGGGAGGGAATTCTTCCCCGTATTCTTCACGAAGCGCGCACCAGAACGCGAAGTTCTCAAGGCCCTGGCCCTCCGTTTCACGGAAACGTTCAAACGAGCGCTGCCTGGCGGCGGATCGTGGTTCTTGGAAGATCACTTCAAGCGCTCGAAGCTTGGCGGCCCACGCTGGATCGCGTTCAATCGTTGGCTGCGCCTTGGCCGTTTCTTTGGCCTCTTCGCCCGCCCACTGAACGAGGGAGCGCTGGCCGGCCGGCATGTACGCCACTTCGCGGATATCTTCCGGGCGGATATAGATCGGGTTGAAGAAGCGGCGCGTGACGGGCAGATAGGGAGAGGGAGTCATGTGACCCATTGGCTCGGCGGCATGGAGCGGATTGATGAGGAGGAAGTCCCCACCTTCGCTACCGATGGTGGAACACAGTTCCTTCAGATCCGAGGTATCCCCGATCCCCCACGAATTCTTTGATCGGACCGAATACAGCTGGGCCATGACGCCCCAGCCGTCCCCACCCTTTTCTTTCGGGGAGGATAGGCGCCTCGGTACAACGATCAATGGGGCCGTGGTGACATCCGGCTTGAGATCAATGGGGAGCTCAACGAAGGCGGCGACGCGGTGATATCCCAGTGGCAGATCGCCCGGAACGCGGAAAGAGGCCTGACCTGTCAGGCGTCCATCGATATCCTGCGGCGATGTGAAGTCCTCCGATTGAGCGAGGGAGACCGTACGCCCACTCTCATACTCCAGCTCAACGCGCACTGTTGCGCCGTGAGGCACATGAACGGGCAGGCTGTATTCGGTTCCCACCGGCAGGACAGTGCATTCCGGAAGGACCTCGCGCCAGCTTCTCAGCTTCACATCCCGCATGGCATCGCGAGCGGCACTCTCCGTGCTGGCATCAACGCCCATCGCGGCCAACACCTTAATGAGTGTGCCATCTTCCACTTGCGTGAGCTGACCACTAAACGCCCAGTAATCTGTGGCAATACCACAAGAATCGGCTAGCTTCGCCAAAAGCTCTCTGTTCGGCGCCAAGTCCGTCATTAACACTCCCCTTACGGGCACGCAGGATCGCCCTCGATCATCTTCAACTATCTTGCCAGATGATGTAACAATTTTCAGAACTGACACAGAATGTGGTCTACTCCTCCCAGCCAACGGTCCTGATTGCCGCCTGTCAGGCCACTGGTCCAGTGCGCGCGGCCACAGAAACTCCTTACATCGTGGTGGGCTGGGGCACACGCACATGGTCGCGCCGCGCGGTCCGGCCAGCATGAACAGGTTCGCCGGTGCTTGATAGCATGAACTGGCGCGCTGCATGCGTTAAGTTCGAGCCTAGAAGGACACATACAGATGACCAGTCATATTGAGCTGCCGAAGTACTCCGATGAGCCATTGGCGGGAATCCTCAATACTCTGAGACTTGAGCGGCTCGATGGGGACGGGAATGTGTATCGCGGGCAAAACATGCCACAATTCGGTGGGCGTGTGTACGGCGGACAGGTTCTGGCGCAGGCCACAGTTGCCGCCGCAGATACGGTCAGTCGTGGCGGCGATCCGGAGGAGCGTCTTGCTCATTCGATCACGGCGGCCTTCCTTCGGCCGGGCCGCACCGATACGCCAACCGATTTCGAGGTATTCGAGCTCAACGATGCCCGTTCTTTCTCCACACGCAGCGTGCGGGCGCGGCAAAATGGCACCATCATCTTCACGGCGCGTATTTCATTCCAGCTCCTGCAGCCCGGCCCCTCCTACGGCACGCCAGTTCCCGAGGCTCCCGATCCCGACGCCCTGCCATCATCCGTGGATTTCTTCGCGCAGATCGATAACGATTGGGGGCACCTCATGTCCACCACCAATGCTCTCGATATGCGCTACGTGGACGGCAACATCTTCGTGCGCCCGGCCGATCCGCCTAGCAATCACACACAGGTGTGGTTCCGTACGCGCAATCCTATGCCGGAAGGTTCTTCCAAGCTGCTCCAGCGCGCGATGCTCGGATACAGCTGCGACCAGCTCATGTTGGAACCCGTCATGCGCAACACCGGTGTGTTCTGGGGGCACCCGGCCGCCTCGGTTGCCACGCTGGACCACTCCATCTGGTGGCACCGAAACTTCGATGTGTCGGACTGGATTCTGGCGGATTTGGAGAGCCCATCGGCTCAAAATGGCCGAGGCCTTTCCATCGCCAAGTTTTTCCAAGGCGGAAAGCATATTGCCACCATGTCCCAAGAGGGCATGGTGCGCCTACGCCACATCACGAAGTAAGAGGTGGCCCCTGAGTGGGACCACCTCTTCGTAGCTTCGTGCCTAGCCGCGAGTGAGCTTGCGGTATGTCACAGCCTTCGGGCGCGCTGCCTCCACGCCAAGCCGCTCCACCTTGTTCTTCTCGTAGGACTCGAAGTTTCCTTCGAACCAGTACCAGTTGGCCGGATTCTCATCCGTACCTTCGTAGGCGAGGATGTGTGTTGCCACCCGGTCAAGGAACCAGCGATCGTGGGTAATCACCACGGCGCATCCGGGGAACTGCAACAGCGCGTTCTCCAAAGATCCGAGGGTTTCCACATCCAAATCGTTGGTCGGTTCGTCCAGCAGCAGGAGGTTGCCGCCCTGCTTGAGGGTGAGGGCAAGGTTGAGGCGATTGCGCTCACCACCGGAGAGCACACCGGCCTTCTTCTGCTGATCGGGACCCTTGAAACCGAAGGCGGAAACATAGGCGCGTGATGGCATTTCCACGTTGCCTACCTGAATGAAGTCCAGTCCATCGGACACCACTTCCCACAGGCTCTTATCCGGATCGATTCCCGCGCGGCCCTGATCAACATAGGAGATCTTGACGGTATCGCCAATCTTCAGATCGCCCGAATCAAGGGGTTCCAAACCAACAACAGTTTTGAACAGCGTTGTTTTTCCCACGCCGTTCGGGCCGATGATGCCCACGATGCCGTTACGGGGCAGTGTGAAGGACAAATCGTCGATCAGCACCCGGTCCCCGAAGCCCTTGGTGAGCTCCTTGGCCTCCAGCACGATGTTGCCCAAGCGCGGGCCGGGCGGGATCTGAATCTCATCGAAATCAAGCTTACGGGTGCGCTCGGCCTCCGCAGCCATCTCCTCGTAGCGTTCCAAACGCGCCTTGGACTTGACCTGACGGCCCTTGGCGGAGGAACGAACCCATTCGAGTTCTTCCTTCAACCGCTTGGCAAGCTTGGCATCCTTCTTGCCCTGAACAGCCATTCGAGCTTCCTTGGTTTCCAAGTAGGCAGAATAGTTGCCCTCGTAGGCGTACAGACGCCCACGATCAACTTCGGCGATCCACTGCGCCACGTGATCCAGGAAGTAGCGATCGTGGGTCACGGCGATGACGGCGCCCGGGTAGTTTTGCAGATGCTGCTCCAACCACAACACGGATTCCGCGTCCAAATGGTTGGTCGGCTCGTCCAGCAGCAACAGATCGGGGGCTTCAAGGAGGAGGCGGCACAGAGCAACGCGGCGCCGCTCGCCACCCGATAGAACATTCACCGGCACATCGCCGGGAGGGCAGCGCAAGGCATCCATCGCCTGCTGAAGCTGGGCATCAACGTCCCACGCATCGGCGGCGTCAATCTCACCTTGAAGCTTGCCCATTTCTTCCATCAGGGCATCAAAATCTGCATCCGGGTTGGCCATCTCTTCACCGATTTCATTGAATCGGCGCAGCTTTCCAATGATGTCAGCACGGCCCAGTTCTACGTTCTCGAGAACCGTCTTGTCCTCATCGAGCGGGGGCTCCTGCATGAGGATGCCTACGCTATATCCCGGGCTCAGGCGCGCTTCGCCGTTGGAGGCCTCGTCAATACCTGCCATGATCTTGAGGATCGTGGACTTACCGGCTCCGTTCGGTCCCACCATGCCAATCTTGGCACCCGGATAAAAGGCCATCGTCACGTTATCGAGGATCGTCTTATCACCCACGCGCTTATCAGCGTGAATCATCTGGTAGATGTATTCGGCCACGAGGCTCCATCCCACTTGTTCGCTTAACTTGGCCGCCGGAAAACGGCCCCGTACAAGGATACAGGGCCGTTTCCATAAAGGCACCCGGGAGCGCGACCTCACATCCTCAGTGGACGCTGGCTAAGTTTCCTGCCGGATCGTACGAGCGGTTCGGCGCGCTGTCGTATCGGTTCGCATCCGCCCGCCCGTCCTGCTCGGCCTCCGATTCCACCGGAGCTCCTTCATCAACTCCTTCGTCCGGTTCAGGTTCCGCGCTGGCCGATCCCGCTGGCTCGCCATCAACTGGATCGAGCTTGTGATTCTTCACCTGAGTAAAGAACGCCGTTCCCGTACTCAACTCAATACCCAAAGCATCGGCGGCGATCGTGTTGTCCACGCGGCTGATACCGTCCTTATCCTGCCAGGTCCGTGGAGAGAGCTTGCCCCTGACAATCACGGGGGTGCCGCGGCCAACCGATTTCTTCACGTTCTCTCCGAGGCTTCCATAGCAGCGGATCGAATACCACGCAGTAGTACCGTCTCGGAACTCCCCCGATTCACGGTTGAAGTTTCGTGGCGTCACCCCAACACGAAGCACCACGGTAGTTCCACCCTCATTCTGGTATACCGTGGGCGAGCCACCGGCGTATCCACGTATCGTCACATAAGTATCGTTGGACATATGAACTCCTTCAGCTAGTCAGTCCATCTGACTTGCCTCAAGAGTGGCCGAAGCCCGCACCTCGTATCCGCTACCTACCGGCCTCTGTGGATAAAGGCTGCACGAACCGTACCTGTGGAAACGCCCAGCACGTTTGCCGCCCCTAGAGCCGCAGTGCCTCGCGCGCCGTCCGATGCTTATCTAAAACGGCGGATGAGGGCTTGACGAGCTGCTCCGCCGTCGTCGCCGAAACCGCTAAACGCGCGGCTTCCGCGAACTCGCGAGCACTATCGTCCCCGGACGCTCGCTGTTTACGACGGCCAACGAAGAAGCACACGAGGAACAAGACGAGCCCAGCACCCGCGATCCCACCGCGCACGGCGATATCGGTGGAGGGAATCCCGAGCACGCCCAGCACCACACACGCGGCCAACAGGACCAACCCAATCAGCAAGCCCCACAACTTCCCGCGCGAAACCTTTGTGATGGGCACGGCGCGAATCTTGCTTCCCAGCTGGCGGCGGAACGCCTCTGGTTCGGGAATGGCTCCCTCCAACGCATCGCGCCAAGGGGCCGGCAAGCCAAACTTGGCGTGGGCCAACCAGGAATCGCGCGCGGCCACGATGGTGGCGGCTGAGGGCTGCTCCGGCTTGGTAATGACAGTGCCAGAGAGATTCTTGCCGGCCTGACGCAGCGAGGCCTCCACGGCGGGGATGCCACTGGCCACCACCAACTGATCGTTCAGATCGTCCAAGAACTCTCCGTGGACTTCCGCTTCCGTGCTCCCCACTCCGGAGGCGACGCGTTCGCGGATGGTCTCCAGTTCAGCGGCGGCGGTGTGGAGGGCCGCCTCCGTGTCCTGAACCGCGTGGCGAAGGTGCTCGCTCAATTCCTTCAAGCCCTCCCCGTTCTTCGCCGAGGTGGCGAACACGGGTACGCCTGCCAAGCCATCGCGCTCGAGTAGGAGCTTGACGTCCTTGACCAGCTTGTCCACCGAGTGCTCGGGGATCACATCGGTTTGGTTGAGCACCACGATCATGTGCTCACGGCGCTCGCGCATGGCCGCGAGATAGCTGTCATGAATCAGGTGATCGGCGTACTTTTGGGGGTCCAGAACCCAGATGAGCACGTCAACCTTCGGCAAAATCCGGCTGACTGCGGCCGAATGCGCCACATCCACCGAATCGTGATCAGGAAGATCCACCAGCACGAGCGAATCGAGATCGTGATCCCCCGCGGTGAGAATGGATTCGTAGGCAATGCGGCGGTCACGCGGCACACCGATCATGTCCAACAGCGAGCCGGCCTCCGCGTTCCACACGCAGGCGCTCGGATCGTGGGTAGTGGGGCGAATATCGCCCGTTTTGGCAAACTCCAAGCCGGTCAGCGCGTTAAATAGGCTGGACTTTCCCGATCCCGTTCCCCCGGCAAGCGCCGCCACCGTCAGGCCAAGGCCTGCGTTCAGCCGCTCGCGAGCAACCCGCAGCTCCTTCTGCGCGCGTGCGCCAACGTAGGGATCCAGGTAATCGCCGCTGACGCCGATGGCCTCATCCAGCTCCTCGATCCGCTCAAGAATGGTGGCAACGTTGACATCATCGTCGCCGCGCCCCCACGGACCAGCGCCCTGCGCCCCGCTCCGCTTCTCGTGATACTTGTGCGCTGGGCTCGGGTTTTCCGACACGCCTACCCCTTCCTTCTGGTTCTCTCTGGCTTCAGTTCGTTTTGCCTTCATCCGGCTCTACGTGCCAGACAACTTCCATCATTATTCCACGGAGCGAGCACGCCGAATCCGCCGAATCCCACTAAACCCTGTCCAAATACTCGCTCGCCCGTAGCCTGAGCTGGCGGCCATCGCCTACAGGAATGTCCTCTAGGACCCCCGTATAGGCCGCCACCACATCTCCCACCGCGGCGTCGAGGTGGCCCGCCAGAGATTCGCGCGCCTTCCTGATATTGGAGGTCAGCTTGAGGTGGCCGCATGCTTGTTCGGCGCCGGATACCCCGCCAGCGGCGGCCCCCAGAAGCGCCGCTACGCCGCCGTGGCCCAGCCACGGATTCTCCCCCGTGGAAGCGGACATGGTGAAGATATCGCTCTTCCATGCTGAGATGGCCTTCTCCGCAATCTCACGCTTGTCCATCACCGTCGCGGCCTCAAACTGGAATTCCGCGGTTTCCACCATCCCACGGCGCCACGCTTGTTGAATTGCTTCATCTGCGCTGGTGAGCACCTGATCCAGCCCTGCGCGAACGGCTGAGAGAACGCCATCAAATACAGTGGTGACCGCCGCATCCCGCGTACCTTGGAAACGGCGCTGGAGCAGGCCCGGCTTTTCCCCGACAGCGAGGGAAGCCAGCGCACCGCCGGAGGAAGCGAAGGATAGCCACGCCGTGGTGGGAGCGCCCTGACCGAAACGCCCCATCTTTGCGTTGTTCACAATCTTCTCGCGCAGGGCCTTCGGCGCCTCCTCGGCCCCCGCCTTCAGATCATCAATCGAATTGGCTTGAAGCTCCACCGCATCCGAGAGCTCTAAGAGCTGGCGGCGCAGCTCAGGGAGCATTGCCTGCGTGGTGCGGTCCACCAGCGCCGCGCCGATGCGTGCCGAGGCAATGGCCTCCAGCCACGTACGCACCTCGCTCACTTGCTCGGCGGCCAGCAGGCCCTCGTGCGGACCGGCGTCCGGCACCAGCATCAGCGGATCGTTGCCGATCCCCACATCGTTCATGCGCCGCATGAGATCCACGCGCACCGTGTAGCGCGCCCGGTCTGACACGCGGTTGAGCACCACGGCGGTGGACATGCCGCGCCGGTGGGCGTCACTCAAGGTTTGCCACGCTTGCGCATCCCCATAGCGGGCGGCGGTGGTAACAAACACCCACAGGTCCGCCGCGTCCAAAAGGCGGCGTGAGAGTTCGCGATTGGCGGCGTCCACCGAATCAAGGTCAGGGGCATCCACAAGCACCACACCAGGGATCGCGCCCTCCACCGATGCCAGCTTGCCCATGTCCAGCAAACCATGCCCGTCCAGCGCCACCACATCCGAGGGGTGCACGGCGATCAGTGGCATGCGCGTGGTGGGGCGAATGACCGAGGCCGGGGAAACTTCCTCCCCCAGCAGCGAATTAAACAGCGTGGACTTGCCTGCGCCCGAGGAACCGCCGAACACCACAACCGCCGGCAGCTCCGCCGTGCGCAAGTGCGGCAGGATTCTGGTGCGCAGCTGGGTCATGAGCTGCGCGCGGGATTCAGACAACTGTTCCGTTCCCGGCATCTGGAGCGGCAAGCGGGCATTCTCCAATGCAGAAATGGTCCGCTCGACAAGGTTGGCGAGTTCGCGGGACGTGGTTCTGGCTTTCACCCTTCCATTGTCCGCTACAAAACCAATAATGTGGCGTATTCCGCGCGGCATGTGGGCATTTGCATTGATCCTCTGGCGAAATCAGGCCATCGCGGGCGCCTCGCGCCGTCTCGGAGCCCACACCGCGCGCCCAACCCGCTCTGGAGCCACCCCGCAACCACCCCACAATTGGTCCGAATCGCGCCGTCCGCATTATAGTGTGAATGCCCGCCCCCATAGCTCAATGGATAGAGCAACGGCCTTCTAATCCGTAGGTTGCGCGTTCGAGTCGCGCTGGGGGCACTTTTAGTGGTCGAGCGCAGGTCCGGCGCATTTTGGATTTTTCGACGACGACGGCGCGAGGCCAAGTAGCTCTGGCCCCGACCTACCGTCCCGCCTCGCTAGTCTCGCGGTGACACTCCCCGCCCCCATCGCGCCTGCGACCATACTTTACTTAGTCCCCGTTGATGACAACGGTGCACGTCGTCCACTAGAATTAAATCGAAAGAAACGAACAGGTCGAACAAGGCGAAAATGCTCCGGACTGAAGCTCGCGCCACCGACCTTCAAGTGAAGGGGCTGAGCATGTCAAGCGCACTGGAGGATCGTACATATCTCCCAGAAGATGATCTAGACAACCAATATGGCGAAATGATCCAAAGCCTCGCTTCTGCCGCAGCGGCAGAAGGTGATTTCCAGCCACGCCTTGTCATGGGTTCAAAAACGATCGAGCTTCCCAACGAGATTGCAGAGTTGTTGGGGCAGGTAGCCGAAGCGATGCAGCAGGGGCTAGCCGTCACGGTTGCTCCGAAGTCACGAGAACTATCCACCCAGCAGGCGGCCGATTTGCTCGGGATTTCGCGCCCAACCCTTGTGCGACTTCTAGAAGAGGGAAAGATCCCCTTCATGAAGGCGCGGCGGCACCGCCGCGTCATGCTATCGGATGTTCTAGAGTTCCAGAAACGGCAGCGCCATCGGGCAGATCAAGCACTCTCGGACATGGTCGCGGATGCCCAGGCGTTCGGAGATTACGACGATGCCTACCTCTCCGAGGCAATTTCAGGCGATCCGAATAGTAAGCACTGACCGTGACCTTCTCAGCCTTTCTTGATACGTGCGTATTGGTACCGAGTGTCCTGAGGGATCTGTTATTGGAACTCGGGACGGTGCCAACTTATCGTCCCCTGTGGAGCGATGCCGTCGAAAAGGAGCTAACCAGCGTAATTCAAAAGCGGCATCGGGCGCGAAATCGGGACGAGGAAGAGACCGAGGCCTACATCAAGAGACTGCTTGGCAACATGAACGCAGCCCTACCAGACGCTCAAGTTTCAAGGTGGGAAAGCATCGTCCACCAAATCAAAGACGGACCCGATCCTAATGACACCCACATCATCGCCGCAGCGGTTCTAGGGCACGCGGACGTCATTGTCACTTTCAACCTCAAGGACTTTCCTACGTCGAATCTCCCGGGACATCTCTTTTCTCAGTCTCCCGATGCCTTCCTCCAAGATTTGTTTGGACTTTACCCGCGCCAAGTGGTAGCTGCTCTCAATCAGATTGCGTCAAGAACAGGACACAAAGGCCCGAAGCTGACGGTCGAAGATATTCTTACAAGGCTCGCCAAGGGTGGAGTCCCAGAGTTTGCGGAAGATGTCCGCGAACAGATTCGCAGACAAACGTGTCAATAGAATCAACAAGCGCCGCGAGTATTTTTACGCTACTCCAGCCGAAGTCAAGATCGCTCTGACCGAGGTGGCGGGCAGCCTGTTGGAGTTCACAGAAGAACCGGAAGCAGAGCAGTTTCGATTGTCCCAAGAGCTCGCGTCTTAATCACCAATTATCTCAATTCAATATCAACTCTTCCCATACTTAATCTTGACTGATTAAAGTTTAGGCATGAAAATCACAAGGGTTTTACATGGCATCGCGTGGTTGGTGTTGTCGCTCTGGCTAGTGATCTGGGTGTGGGAAGGCCTCTTTGGCACTGACGTCACGGATTCCATCCTGCCGTTCAACGTCCCGTTCGTTTCGCCCATGCCGGGAGTGCTGGTTGGCACGGCCTGGGGCTGCCTCATGACGTTCACACCAGGGTTATTCTCGGACAAGCCGCGCGTAAGCAAGCGCAAAGCCACTGAGCTCGCCATCGGGCAAGTCATCAAAGCCGACAGCACCGGCCTCACGGTCAACGATGTCCCGCAATACGACATCTTCGTGCGCGTTATGCCCGCCATGGGCAGCGAATTCATCGGCCAGCTCCGCACGCTCATCGGATCGGCGGAACGCGAGCTTCTCGAAAAGAACACCCCGATTCCCGTCCGCTTTAATCCAGAACATC
>NZ_JBQCZW010000005.1:0-57920 GCF_052089425.1 Ancrocorticia sp.
ACTGCCCACGTTTCGCCACCGCAACTGCCCACGTTTCGCCACCGCAACTGCCCACATTTCACGAGTAGACAAGTTAAGACGCCTGTAGACATGTTGCAACGTGTCTACAGGCGTCTTAAGTGGTCCTCCCAGCGAAGTCGGTGGCCTCACACAGTGTAGAGGCCGCAGCAAAGGGTTGTGACAGGAGCCGCCGTCGTCGTCACAACTAACGACGTCAAATTATGGCGTATGTACTACTACTACTTGAGGAAGTGTACGGACGGCTTGGTCCCTGCCTCTGGATGCAGCGTGAAGGATTCGCGTGTCTCGAGCAGCTGGGATACTTCGGATTCTGGATCGTCCAGATCCCCAAAGAAGCGTGCACGCGCCGGGCACACCTCGACGCAAGCAGGCTGCCGGTTTTCTTCAAGGCGCTGTTCGCAGAACGTGCACTTGGAAACCGTTGCTGGCTGTTGCGGTTGGATGTCATAGCCGCCCAGCGAAAATGGATTAGCGCGCTGAATAACATCGGCATTGCGTGTGCGGACCCCATCGTAGGGACAAGCTTCCACGCATGCACCGCATCCGATGCACTTGTCGTAATCGATGAGAACCACGCCGTCCTTTTCCCGCTTGTAGGTAGCGCCGGTTGGGCACACGGGCACGCATGGCGGATTCTCACAGTGCTGGCACGCTACTGTCAGGAACCACATGGTGGGCCTTCCCGGTGTTGCTGCCGGCGTGTGGTCTTGTGCGCCGCCAACGGTCCAGACGTTGTTCCACCAGACATCGTCGGGCAGATTGTTCTCGGTTTTGCATGCGATGGCGCAGGTATCGCACCCGATGCATCGTTCTGTGTCCACGATCATTCCCAGATGCATGGTCACTCCTCACTTTCGTTGAGAACTGCCCCTTTAAGGGGTGGCCTCTTAGTTCTTGCGTCCTTCACCGGCGGGACGTGTTCTGGGTGGGTCGATGACGGGTGCGTGAATTCCCGCCTGTAAAACGGCTCGGCGCAGGTGCTCCACACCTACGGCAGCCGCGGCTCCAGCCACGGCCCCCGCCCGCTTGGACGTGGGTGCACACACTGTCAGGACTATTGGCAAGGCGGTGCCGATAATGCCGCCAGCTACCACGAACCGATCTCTCTGGACACCTTCAACGAGGTCTCGGGCGCTGAGGCGTGTGGCCGTCGAACCCTCACCAAGCTTCTTGATGTACCGCGCTGATAGGCCAGCGCTGGCAATACCGCTGGCTAGGCCTAGGCACCGCATCCATCGGGGCTGCTTATCTGCCAGCGCTCCACTGAGGGCCGCGCCAGCCTGAAGCGCGTTGGCGGTGAACAGGGCCGGTACCTCGCGGGGCATCCACGACTGGACTCCCTTGGCATCGTTGATGAACAGGCCGTCATAGACGGCCAGCACACCCGCGCCTGTGTTAGCCACAACGGCAGCGCCAGTACGCACAGGTTGAGGAATACAGGGCAGTAGGCTTACTGCGCCGGCTGCCGCAAAGGCGCCGAACGCCCACGAGCCGCGGGCAATCCACGAGGTGTTCGGTTTGACGAATACGCGAGGGAACCGTTCGGGACGGCCTAGATCAGCCAACAGGAGGATTCCCTTTCCACCGGCCGCGAGAGCCCATCCAGCGGCCATGCCAAGGGGATTGCGGGCCACACTGGAGACCATATAGGTGGTTGCACCTATGCCACCAAAGGCCATCTCCCACCACATTTGGGGTACTGCCCACTGGCGATCACGCCGATAGGGTAGCTCGCGGCGCCCGGACTCCAGCCATTCGATTTCCTCGGTGTCCGCGAACTGTGAACCGGTATCACGGACCTGTACCGATGTTGGCACCGTGACGCGCCCCGGAGGAGTGATTCGTCCGTCCTTCATCACGTGGCCAGCAACGCTCGGACTGTGCTGGGCAATCGAATCTCTCTGAGCTTCGCCTTCCGGCACCCACCCCAAGCCGTCACGGACCACACGCTCCGCACAGGTATCCACCCATGAAGATGCCACGTGTACAACCGATTCCACCACGTCCTTGAAAGCGAGGATCGGCTTTGCCACTGATTCACTCATCGCGCGCCTCCTTGGCTGAACAGCACTGCCCCGGATTTTGCGACAGTTCGGATTGCCACCGCTCCTGCTCCAACAACGCTCAGGATTACGCCTAGTCGCGCCGCTGACACCGCCCGACGGTAGGTCTCCGCATCAACCTCACGGATCTCATTACTCATGCTCGTTCACCCTTCCAGTGGCGGACTTCTACCGCGACATCAAAGAAGCTCTGGTTGACTGAGGTGGGGTTGAGCCTCATGTGTGTCAGTTCTGATGGGGCGCCGGCGATGTGCTGGTGGCCCAACCACCCCTTGGGTAGCGAGACCATGCCGTCAGGCAAAGCATCAGAAACAATGGCCGTGACTACCACGTGGCCACGATCATTGAAGATTTCCACGAGATCGCCGGTGCGAATTGAGCGGGCGGCTGCATCCCCGGGGCTCATCCGCACGGTTGGGTCCGGATCCAGCTCGCGGAGCATGGGAACCTCGGAGTACTGCGTGTGCACGCGCCAGCGTGTGTGTTCTTGGAAGAACGTCAGTGGGTACTTCTCGTGAGTTGGGGACGTTGGCCACGCTTCGATCGGCGGTTCGAAGTAGGGAAGCCGTTCCTTGACAGGATCGAAGTGCAGGGAGGTTGATGATTGCACTCGCGGCGTCGGGTTCGGATTGTAGAACTGTGCGCGGCCGGTGGCCGTTGGGTAGCTACCATCGGCCCCTAGACAGATGTTCGGTTGCGAGGGATCTTGATAGGAGATCTGCAGTGCGCCCTCCTCTTTCAGCCGCTGGAGGTCAAAGTTGTTGGCTTTCGCCCAATCGTCGCTAATAGCAATGTTGATCAGCTCGTCATCAGAGTCTGGGAAGTACTGCTTGACCCCCAGTCGATCCGCCAGCAGGCGCATAATATCGACGTCCGGCTTAGATTCACCCAAAGGCTCAACAGCCTTGTCCGACCATGTGATGAACGGGTGGTTAGCAGCCCACTGAATGTCCTGACGCTCGAACCAGTGACAGGCAGGCAGGACCAGATCGGAGTACTCCACGGTGTCTGAGTTGTAGATGTCCGCAGTGACGATAAAGTCCAGCATTGGCAGCACCTTGTCGATCCACTGATTGCGGTCACAGTAGGCACCCAAGGGGTTACAGCCTGAGGCATACATCGCCTTGATTGCGTCGGGCTTGCCTTGAATGGTGCCTTCATTCGCGAGTTCAAAAATATCGTCGGTGTAGATATCGCGGGCCATGTGCCCGTCCGGCATCATCCAATTGACGAAATCGTAGTTCTCAGCAAAGTACCACTTGAAGCCCAGTTGCGAGCCCTTGCGCGAGACGTTGCCGGTGACGCAGGCTAGTGCCGATTCGGCGAAGGTGGAAAGATGCCCGTTGTCCCAGTGATCGATCCCCATAGCGTGATACATCGAAGCTGGTGTCTCCGTGGCCAAGGTGATCGCCATGTCATGGAGAGTCTGAGCCGGGATGGTTGTCACTTCCTCGGACTTCTCCAGCGTCCACTCGTCCACGGCATCCCATAGCAGATCCAACGCTGTGCGGACCTTGATGCCCTGCACTTCAAAGGACCCGTAGAGTCGCGTGTCCATGAACCCATCGGCAAGTTCCACCGCGTGGTCCTCAGAATCGCTCCACACGATGAAGGGATCCGTGATGACGGTTGGGCCGCCAGCGGAGTACAGACCGTCAGTTGAGGTGACGCCATCAGCCTCATCTTCGGCCGTGCCAGTTGCAGAGCCATCTAGGTCAGAGGCTTCCGCCTCGTTATCCGAGAGCGTACGCGAGAGGTCGCTCGCCCGAAGAAACTGGCCGGTATCCTCGCGCACGAGCAACGGGGCCACGCTTGAGCGGCGGAGGAAATCCTCATTCATGATGCCCTCGTCCATGACCACGCGTGTCATGGCGAGGAACATGGCGGGATCCGAACCCGGGCGAATTCGCACCCACTGATCAGCCTTGGAGGCGGTCGGGGTATAGATCGGATCGATGACGATGACCTTCGCGCCCTTGTCCTTGGCGTCAGAGACGAAGTGCCACGTGTGGATCTGTGCCTCGGTCATGTTCGAACCGATGATGAAGATCGTCTTCGCGTTCGCCAGATCCGCTGGGTCGTTGTTGGGTAGCCCGCCGAACACCTGCATGAGGCCATGGGCCTGAGCAACGTCCAGAGTGTTCGAAAGGACGGTGGCGTCCAGCGCGGCAAATAGGCGGCGCACGGCTCCGAAGTGTGAGGAGCTGAGTGTTCCGTAATTGCCTGAGCCCTCCGTCAGTGCGATCGCGCTGGAGCCATATTGCTCTTTGACAGCGGTGAAGTTCTCCACAACCATGTCGATCGCTTCGTCCCAGGAGATTTCTTGCCATTGGCCAGACCCGCGGGGCCCGACCCTCTTCTTGGGATGGAGAATGCGCCGGGCGCTGTATTGCTGCTCGGGTTGGGTGAGCCCGCGCAGGCAGACGCGGTTGTACTTGGGATCGGGAAGTGGTGCGGGGGAAACCCCGATCACTTTCCCCTCACGGACGTGCGCCATGAGCGGGCAGCCGCCAAAGCAGTTGGGGCGGCAGTATGTGCGCACCCATTTCTCGCCTGCTTCGGACGCCGCTGATGCTGACGGAGCATCCATTAACTGGGGACCCATAACCATGGCGATTCCCCCTCCTCATCCTCGGAACTGATCTGATTGATCGTCACTGACAACTGCGTTACAACTGTCACTTAGTTGGATTCAAGGTATCAGCGAGTGTAGAGCCGGGCATGGACTTTGGTCTTAGTGGGCGAAAACGGGGCGCGGAGTCTTCAATGTGACTCCCAGAAGCCGCGGAATACCGCCACTGTCCAGCTTCCGTTCATTAACGGAATGATTCATGCGTATAAATGCCGCCAGAAAGGAGCAGACTTCACGAGTGGACAAGTTAGGTAGACGAGCTAGTGCGCCTCGAGACACGTTGCAACCTGTCGACAGGCGCCGTAAGTGGTCAACTCCGCGAAGTAGGCGGTGCGCTCAATGGCGCCGCTCGTGGCCCAGAAGGTCCGAAGGGACCATCTTCCACAGAAGGCCGGACGGAGGTTTGACAGGAACGCCGTAGCTTCGCAGCTGATCCTTCAAGCGCTCGGCAAGTGCCAGCGGATCGTCCAACTGTGCGGAGCTTACCCGGATCACCCTCCATCCATCCGCATGCAGATCACCTTGCCGCTCCAGAAATCGCCGCTGGGCTCTTTGTCCGCTCACTTTCTCGCTACCATCAAACTCGATGATCACCCGATGCTGCGGAACTGCGATGTCAGCGAAGTAGCGCCTGCCGTTCGCGATAATCTCAAACTGAGTGAAGATCCGTGTGGCGCCTCCCCTTCCTCCCAGCGGGCCATAGCCGTTCTGGGCGTCATTGATGATGCAATGAAGCAGCCAAAGTAGGTACCCTTCTCCGGGTGTGTCCATGCCGGCATCGGCAATCTCAACGATTCTTCGCATTCGGCGCGATCCAGGAAATGGCGGCATTGAGTCGATATGGCAGAGTATCTCAGCACGCAGCTTCCGTTCATTTTCACGCGGCTGGTTCTGCCGGTGCATGTCAAACTTCGTAAGCTTCGATAGTACGGAGCTCATTGCCACCGTACCTGCTATCGGATGGAGCATCCGGGCGCTGTCAACGCCGACCGCCCACAGCGGCGCTGTGAGTACGCCGGCGATTTCTGTTGTGTCTGACGTGATCGGGGATGAGTGAATGCGGCGCTCTTTGACCTGCGCGATCGTCATTTTGCCGCATGTGATAGCGGGTAGGTGTGCCGCCGTGCCACGCCGAGGTGAATCGCTTCGCCGGTACTCGATATCTGTTGTGTTGAGCCACGATGTCAGGTCGTGCACCGCCAGCGCCGCCTCGGCAGTGAGAATCGGAGGGGATTCTGGGTTCTTGAACAGGGACAGCGAAACGGCCCGGGCCTGAGTGATCGCACGCGCGTTGTCCCATGGCTGCGCATGCGCTGGCACTTTGGATGAGGGTAGGTACGCGCCGCGGCGGATCCGAATCAGGTCAGGATTTGCGCTGAATAGGCGGGAAGGGCCGCGTTCGGCGGTGGAAACCACCAAGTCGTCCAATGTAATGGTCATGCCACAATTAGGTCAGATTCGCCAACGATCTGTGCTCCTCAGCTTGCCCCTGTGGATAAGGGCTACGTCAAGCATCTCTGTGGAAACCGCGAGCTCCGATACGTCGAGGCGGGCATGCGCCGGGGCACTCAGAATGAAAAAGCCCACCACGCGGGCAGGCTTAGACAGGTTGTAAATAGTTATTGCTTAAACAATGTTCATGAAGGCAGCAGGAAGATATACATCCCCATCACGCTGATCAAGTTCCGTGCTAAGCATTAGCAGCTCTTCGGACATCGTGATCTGGTACGTTTCTGCCATATCGAGGGCATAGCTTATGTACCATTCGACATCGCCGATAGGTATCGAGACACCTTCCGGTAAGAGCGGTTTGATGTCACGATCAACTAGAGTGGCGGCACGCTCGACCTTGTCCCAGTAACGTGTGTCATCCAACCTGATCATGGCTACATACTACCCTTCTTGAACCCACTGCGAACCGTTCCATTTCATGCAATGTTTTCCTCCCGCCGGGTAAACAGAACCAGCAGTCCATGTCCCATTTGCCCTTCTCATCGGTAGGGTAACGATTGTGTCGTCAATGATTGCAGTAACCACCACGTAGTTGTGGGAATGCCTGACAGCACTACCTGTCTCCCTGACAAGGTCCGCCAAGTTGATAGCGCCTTCAATAGGATCTGAACCAGAGTCGAAGCTACCAAGAAAGCCAGTCGTGAACACCCTGTCTGATGAATGTCGTGAGAATGGTCTGTTCGGGCCGTCATGCATCTGAGCCGCATGCGCAGCTGCCTTATATGAAAGCTTCGGTGTCTCTTCGCGAGAGAATGGGATGTCATTATCGAACGGCGGCCATTGTGTCATGTTTCGTGATTGATGGCGTCTCCGCCTGAAGGAGCTGCCAAGTCATCTAATGTAATGGTCATGTCACAATTAGGTCAGATTCGCCAATGATCTGTGCTCCTCAGCTTGCTCCTGTGGATAAGGGGTACGTCAAGCATCTCTGTGGAAACGGCGAGCTGCGACACGTCGAGGCGGTCGCAAAAGCCCCATTTCACGAGTGGACAGGTTGAGACGCCTCGAGACACGTTGCAACATGTCTCTAGGCGCCGTAAGTGGTCAACTCGAGAAACTGAGCGGGCTTGGTTGAGCTAGATCGGGCGTGGGTGGGCTTGGGAGGGCTTGAATAGGTGGGGGGCCCGCTCCGTGAAGAGAATTTCGACGACGACGGAGCCTCCCGCGCGTTTCCCTGCGCCGTTAGCTTCGTGAGGAGTTCGTCAGATCTGGTCGTCTGCGGCGACCATGTCGATCTGCCACAGGCGCCGGTTTGGATCGGACTTGTCTCCGGAATCATTCATCTCGTCCAAAGTCTCGGTGAGCTTTTCGAGCAATTCTCTGAACTGGTCCGGTGTGAGGAAGACGGAAGAGCGGGCGAATGTGCCGTGGATTTCTGGGTCTCGGCCTGCCACGTATTCGGGCGCCCACGCCACAAGGCGGTCTAAGATCTGACGGTGTTCCTCAGCGAATACCTGCAAAAGTGAGAGGCCGAGGGCTTCATCCGCCACAGGTTGCGTGGGACTGCCAAGGCTTTGCGAACCCGTCACGGTGGTCCACACTCGGTCACGGCGGTCCCGTGCCTGCTCCGGCGCCTCTTTGATCAGTCCGGCATCCGCTAAAACCCGTAGGTGGAAGCTCAGCTTGTTGGCCGGGACTTCTAGATCTGTGGCAAGATCGGCGGCGCGCGCGTACTCATATCGGTTGAGCGCAGTGAGGATCTGACGGCGCAGGGGATTGGACATTGCCTTAAGCATTGCGGTGGTCATCGTGGACTCTTCAAGCGCCATGGCTAGATTCTACCAATCAGGAAGCAAACATTGCGCAATAATAGTTGCGCAAAAATACTTGTGTAAGTATGCTTGCCCGTGAGGGCGATGGATAGATGCCAGATGGCAAGCCTCTAGAGATATTGGCCTCTGAGGAAGAATGAACGCAGCCCTTACAACGATCGGAGCACACGATGCGGGAAGCTGAACCGAGGGGCTCTGAGGCTGCCAACAGCCCGGAATTGGCCGAGTCCGAGGCCTTCCGTTTGTGGTCCAGCAAGCGCTACATCACGTGGCTGATTTCCGACACAAGTAAGGGATTAGCTGGCACGCTACTGAACTTTGCGATCCCGCTCCTTACCCTCATGGTCACGGATGATCCGGCACAAGCCGGGATCATCGGTGGCGTTGGCATGGGTGTCCAAGTGACGACGATGTTGGCTGGGGGAGTGCTGGCAGATCGTCACTCCCGAATCCGCCTCATGGTGATGGGCGGGGGAATAGGTGCCGTTCTCTCGGCAATCTTCGCCGCCGTGGCCTGGGTGGGCTCTCTCAGTTTCACTTTCCTTCTGGTGATGGAGGTCCTGCTGGCGTTGCGCGGTGGCATCTTCAACACGGCGGGCGAGGCACAGCTCAAGAGCGTGGTTCCAGCGAGCGCCATGGGGCGTGCGCAAGCGGCGAACCAAGCGCGTGACGCGGCCCTTCAGATCGCTGGTAATCCCATCGGAGGTTTCCTGCTGGGCATCGGCGGCTGGATGATCGGTGCGGTCATGGGCCTCGCTCACCTCCTCTCGGCCGCCACGGCCGTTATCCTTGGGCGGATGGGCGATCGTGCATCGGACGGCCAACCGATAGAGCACGTGGAAATGGGACGAGAAAAGGACGTGCCGAAAAGCGGTGCAGCTGCGGCGCCGGACATGCAAACGGCTGAGCCTCCACTTCCCAGTAAACCTAACGCATTCTCGGAGATCAAAGAGGCCTTCGGCTGGCTGTTCTCGCGCCCGGATCTGCGCAACGTCATGTTCATCGCCACGATCGTCAATCTGGGCTTCAACGCGGCAATCACCACTGCCATCTACGTGCTTCAGCAAACTGGATACACCCCGGTGCAAATAGGCACAATGTCATCAGCCATCGGCATCGTCATGCTAGTTGGGGCCCTTGTAGCTCCCATCCTCGTCCAGCGGGTCGGCACTGGCTTTCTGGTAGTGGGTGGCCTGATCGTGCTAGCTGCGGGTGTTGCGACGCTTACCGTGACGGATTCTCTTGTGGGCATGGTGATCATCCTGAGCATCGCGAGTGTGTTGATACCCGCGCTGAACTCCGGATTGCTGGGCTACTTCATGGTGGCTGTGCCTACACACTTGTTGGGCAGGGCGAATAGTGCGATCGGAATTATGGCGATGGGCGCGACGCCTCTCGCCCCGCTGGTGGCTGGCTTCGGGCTGTCGTGGATTGGCCGCACCGGCACCATTATGATCTGCGCGGGCCTCTGCGCACTTGCGGCCCTGATCGCCACGTCCAGCAGGGGCGTTCGCAGCCTTCCGAAAGAAGCTGGCTGGGCCGATCACGCCGAGCAGTTCGCCTAGATCTGCGACCTTATCGGTCCAGAGAGTCGAGGGTGGACCATCGCACAGAAAGACGAGCTTTAGAGGGCATCCAGCCAGCCGGCGAATACCTCCCGGCCAGCAGCTGCGAGCTGTGGTCCGATCCGCCCCGCGTCACGGCGGATCACCCCGGGATCGATGCCCGCACCGGCGATCTCTACCGCGTGGCCAACGAGCCAGCGTTCGATCCGCCTGTGATCGGCTTCGAGGTGGAACTGAAGCCCAAGAATTCGCGGCCCCGCGGCGAAGGCCTGGTTCGGGAACCCCGACGTCTCGGCCAAGCGTGCCGCACCCTCCGGAATCTCAAACTGATCGCCGTGCCAGTGAAGGACGGGCACGGCACCGCCAGCACCCGCGGCCTCTTCGCCATAATCACCCAACGGCGCCAGCACACTGCGCGCCCCAGCCTCGGTCAGACCCAGCGGCGCGAACCCGATTTCCTTGCGGCCAGTAGGGGTGACGGCCGCACCTAGTGCTTCGGCGATGAGCTGGGCGCCCAAGCAAATGCCGAGGATCGGACGTTCCGCTTCGATCCACTGCTTGATCGTCCGCTTCTCAGTGCGAAGGAAAGGATAATGATCCTCTTCGTACACACCAATTGGTCCGCCCAGAACGATCAGTACATCGGAGGCACCCGCTGAGTTCACGGCATCCAGATCGGCTCCAGCTTCGAAGAAGCGGATCTGGTAGCCGTGTTCGCGTAGCAACGGTTCGAGAATTCCCAGATCCTCGAACAGCAGGTGCTGAAGCACGTATGCAGTTTTGCCCTCGTTGTTCTGCCCCATGGCCAGCTCCTCTACACATTCCCGGATAGCCACCTGCACCCTATAGAGAGGATACTGCGGCGGGCAGAGTTCGCCGTCGTCGTCCTAATAACGAATCGCATCAATCGGACGTACCCGCACCGCGGCAACCGCGGGAATAATCCCGCACAGGGCCCCAACTGCGGTGGCGATCCCAACTCCGGCGAGTGCTGCGGACATTGGAAAGGCCGGGGTGTCTTGGAGCAGGATATCCAAGCGGTCCAGGGGAACAACGCTCATGATGATGATGGCGATCCCCACCCCGATCACGCCGGCCACGAAGGTGGCAACCACTGATTCCATGAACACGGAGAAGAACACGCGCTTGGCGGAGGCTCCCACGGCGCGGCGAATGCCGATTTCGCGGATGCGTTGGCGCACGGTCACGATCGCGACGTTCAGGAGCCCGAGCGCGCCCAAGAAGATCACGATGCCGCCGATGGCCATGATGATCAGGCGCATGGTGGCCATCTGATCGCCTTCGCTGGCCCACGATTCGCCACCGTAGGCGTCAGCCTGCCAACCCTCCCCAAGGACCGAGGAGAGGGCGGCCGGAAGGATCGATCGGGCATCATCCGCTTGATCGGGCCCAACCCACACCACCATTTCGCTGGAGGAATCGGCCATACCCGCCTCCCTTGGCTGCATGAGCTGCCACGAATCGTAGGGCATATAAACAATGGAGCTCCACGGATCCTGAGCCTTGACCACGCCCACAACGCGGAGCTGCTGCGGCGAATCACCGTCCAGATGGATGATAAAGGGCTGGCGGTCAATGTCCGGCGCCCCCAACTGCTCACAGACCACTGAGTTGAGCACAACCGGAGTCACGCGCTGATTGACATCTCCGGGGCGCAACCACCGGCCCTCTTGGATGTTGAGGCGGAATAGGGTGGCGTAGTCCGGATCAACGGCAGAGAACTGGGGTGACATCCAGCCGTCCTCAAGCGTGTTCGATTCGACGGGCACCCCGTTTACGGTTCCCATCGACGTGACTTCGTCGAACTCGCGGAACTGCAGGTTCGGAAGCTCATACAGCATGGAGACCCGCGACCAGTAGGTAATCTCGAAGCGCTCGGCCACCTGAATCATGGCGTTGCCCAGCGGATCGGAGATGGTACCGCGCGCCGCGGCCACCTCTGGATCGGTGCCGCCCCCGGCTTCTGAAGGATCATCATCGGAGGAGGTTGCCACGCATCCAGAACCGATGCAGCCTCCGTAATCCTCGAAGCCCATGCCGTCCATTCCCGCCATGGCACCCTCCGGATCCTCCTGATAGGCGCTGATGTGGAGCGTGACTTCGCGGCCCTCCCATGCCTCGTTCATTTCGCGGGTGGACTGCTCGAGGAGGTCCCCAAGCGCCATGACGGTGGACATCGCGGCCACGGCGGCGGCCACACCCACAAGTGACAGGATCACGCGGGCCTTCTGGACTTTGACTTCGCCCCACGCCTCGATCAGAGCTGCGATGAGTTTATTGAGGATCTTCACGCTTACTCCCTATCCTCCCCGCCCGTCCCATCCGCCCCGCCCGAATCCACCGAGCCGGCTGTTCCGGCGGCCAGCCCATCGGAGGAGACAGAGGGCACCAGCACCTCGCGCGGATCGTCCACGGCGTGAAGTACACCGTCATACAGGGTCAGCACGTGATCGGCTCGGATAGCTACATTGAGATCGTGGGTGATGACGATCAGGGCGGCGTCATTTTCACGGGCTACGTCTTCCAGCAGCCCCATGACCTCGCGTCCCGTATCCGGATCGAGCGCCCCGGTCGGCTCATCGGCAAGAATGATCCGGGGCTGGCGCACGAGGGCGCGCGCGATGGCAATGCGCTGCTGTTCCCCGCCGGACATTTCGGTGGGGTAGGAATCCAGCCTGTCCCCGAGCCCAACGCGCTCCAGCATGTCAGCAGCGATCTCGTGGCGGCGCCAGAAGTCCCGCGCGGCGCCATACAAAAGAGGCACTTCCACATTTTCCTGAGCGGTGCGTGCCTGAAAGATGTTGAACTGCTGAAACACAAAGCCGAAGCTCTCCCCGCGCATGTTCGCGCGCTTTCCCTCAGAAAGCCCCACCGCGTCCATGCCGTCGATCTGATAGGAGCCATCGGAAGGCTTGTCCAGCATCCCAATAATGTTGAGGAGCGTGGATTTTCCCGTTCCCGAGCGGCCAACGATGGAAACGTGCTCGCCTGAATCCACCGCAAGATCCACTCCTTGCAGGATGTGGAGGTCATCGCCGGAAGGAAGGGGAACGTGCCGGGTCACGCCCTGCATATCAATGAGCGCCACGTCAGCATCCTTCGCCCGTGAACTCGTTGCATTCCATCTCGGAGTTTCCGGGTACGAACTCGAGGAGTTCCTGATCCTCGCTGATGCCTTCCTTGATCTGGATGAATTCACCATCCGTGATCCCGATTGTCACGGCGATCTTCTCCGGGTCACCACCCTCATAGTTCGGCGCATACACGAAGCCCTCCTGATAGCGCCCCTCCACTGCGGAAACGGGGAGCGTGAGAACATCAGTGGCCTTGCCGGCTTCGATTTCTAGTGAGACCTGCAGGCCGTTGAAAACCTTCTGATCGGAGGGGATGGCGCAGCGGGCTTCGATGGAGGTTCCGGGATCGCCTTCACCATCTGCATCTGGGAGTTCAGAATCTTCGCTGGTGCCAGGTCCAGGAGTCTTGATGGCGAGTCCCTCGCACTTAAAAGGTGCAGGCCCATTCTTGATGGTGACGGTGGCCGTCTCCGGAGGCTTTTCCATTCGGTACATCTGGTCTGGAGTCAGGGAAACCACCGCTGAGTACGTGGGTGGCTGCACGGTGCCGAGCGAATCCCCGATGGCGAACTCCTGATTCTTCAGCGCCGTGAAGCTCACGGTGCCCGAAGCCGGGGCAGTGACGTATTCGTGCGTCCACACGGATTCGCCGGGGCTCACGGTTTCGTTGCCGTCTTCGTCCACATCCACGATGTCCTCGCCGGGTTCCTCGTGCTCAAGGATCAAGAGCGTGTCTCCCTTTGTGACGGCATCACCATCGTTGACATAAAACTGGGTGACCTGCCCGGCAAACGTTGCTTTGATCGAGCTGGCGGCATCCGCTTGCACCGTGCCGTCCAGACTCAAGGAGTTCGTGATGCTGCCCTTCTCCGGGAAAACGGTGAGCTCCCCGTACACACCTCCCGGCTCCAGCCCGTCCACATCGTCGGCTTGGACGGAGGGGAAGAACGCGATCTTGATGAGGGCAGCAGCGATGATCGCCCACACGAGCAGCCGAAGAATGGGCATAACCGCCCCGCGTCGATTGGTACGAGCACTCATTCAAACTCCTTTGTCAGGTGCATAAGCACAAGCTAAGAGTAACCCCGTGGGGTGGGGGTGAATCGGCGCCACGCCGCAGTTTCAGGGTTAAATCAGGGTATGAAGAACGACGACGACGGACGCCCCGCGATCCCGCAGCACCCTAGACGGGAAGCTCGGGCCCATCCTTGTGGCGGCTTGGCCTGTGCAGCATGGCCGATTCGGGGGTGACTATCAGGGCGGGTGGCGCATCGGACCCGTGCGTGATTGTGCCCTTTCCGTCAGCGATGAGCGTCCAGCCGTGGTGCACTCGCGGTTGCCACACGAGGGTCACATGGGGATCGCGGCCTACGTTGGCTGCCACGGAGGCGGATGGGCCCATCACGGTGATGGCGCCGTCCGGCCCAATCTCCGGATCTACCGTGAGGAGCTTGGCGTAGCCATCCGCGGGCAGGGTGATGAGGATGGCGGCATCGTAGTGTGCAGCCACGTTGGCTAGATTGTCAGAACTGACGGGGATACTCATGGTCCCAACTTACGCCGAGGGCCGCAAGGCTCCCAGTTTCTGTGCGATGAGGTCGTAGGACAAGCGTGGTCTATGCTGCGTGGGCTAAGCGTTGGTCCGGTTAGTCTTGATCGTCCAGCTGTTCAAAGATGTGTGGCAAGAGCGGACAGACAACCGCGAGAGAATCTTTAACGCCGCCGCGTGAACCAGGGGCGTTGACAATGAGAACACCTCCCTTACCGCGATGTGTGATGCCGACAAGCCCTCGGGAGAGGGAGGCGAGCGGCGTTTGTGTTAGGCCATGGTCACGAACTTGTTGCGCGATCCCATCCATTCGGACGTCAAGGAGTGGCGCAGTAGCTTCCGGTGCCACGTCTCCCGCGCTGATGCCGGTGCCTCCTACAGTGAGAATGAACCGTGCGCCAGTTTTGATGACGTCCTGAAGATGGCGAGCTACGGCAGGTTGCTGTTCGGGGCAGTGGAGAAGACCGTGTGGGCCGGTGGCATTAACGCGGCTCTCTCCGAGAATCGTAACTGCCAGAGGTCCTGCTGAATCTTTGCGCTCCCCGCTGACGATATGGTCGTTAATGACAATGACGGCACCGGAGATGTCACGGTCCATCTGTCGTATTGGGCGTTCTGGTTGGTCCATGGAGTGATTCCTCTTCCTAATATGGCGACTGGTTGACCGACTGAGACTATAAACAACCGGAATTACACAAGAGAATCCGCATCTAATTGTTTGCAGTATTTGGGACCTTTGTCGCAAATACTCATGGTTGTTGTCCTAGTCTTAGGTTAACTAATAGCACGGTAAAGGGCGTGTTAAAAGATTCTAACGCGGTGTGAGGAGTCAGCATGAGCACCACGGATGATGCGTCATCCCTAGGAGAACTACCGGAATTGGACACACGCGGGCGTGTGCTCAAAGGGTGGGACCCTGAAAAGGCAGACCACTGGGATCAAGGGATTGCTTGGAAGACTCTTATTGTTTCCACGTACTCACTCTTTCTTGGGTTCTGTGTGTGGTTCTTGGTTTCGGCCATAGCACCAAAACTCAATGAGATTGGTTTCGACCTCTCCACAGCGCAGCTGTACTGGCTTACCTCGATGCCGGGCCTGTCAGGTGGCCTACTGCGGCTGGTGTTCATGGTGCTTCCTCCTATCATGGGGACGCGCAAGCTCATCGGATTTTCTTCGCTGCTATACATTATTCCCATGGTCGGCTGGTTCTTCGCGGTCCAGGACACTAGTACATCCTTTGGTGTGCTTATGATGCTCTCGGTTTTGTGCGGAATCGGCGGTGGAACCTTCTCGGGATACATGCCTTCCACCGGTTACTTCTTCCCCAAGCGCCTGTCTGGTACTGCCCTCGCCTTGCAATCGGGCATTGGCAATCTCGGTATGTCGGCCATCCAGGTTGTTGGCCCGTGGCTGATGGGTTTCGGACTTTTCGGCATCACTTTTCTCGCCCCTATGCGCGCAGAGGATGGAGCACTCTGGGTGTTCAACGCCGCTATCTTCTTTGTCCCGTGGGCGATCGTTGCCGCGATTCTCGCCTTCTGGCTACTTAAGGATGTGCCGGTCAAGGCCAATATTCGCCAGCAGCTCGATATCTTCGGCAACAAGAACACGTGGTACATGACCCTGTTGTATGTCATGACCTTCGGGATCTACTCCGGCATTGCTGCCCAGTTCGCTCTGATCATCAATAACGCTTTCGGAAGTGACTCACAGTTTGCCAATCAGGGCATCTCCGGACTTCCTTCGGGCCTCACCTATGCCTTCCTCGGTCCGCTTATCGGCTCACTTGTTCGAGCGGCGTGGGGCCCATTGTGCGACAAGTTCGGTGGCGCGATCTGGACCTTCGTTTCCGGTATCGGTATGGCAGCTACGCTGGCTGTCTGTGCCGTTAACCTCAACCCAATCGATCATGCACAATTCACCCCGTTCCTTATCGGGATGCTCGGATTCTTCTTCTTCGCCGGTATCGGTAACGCGGGAACGTTCAAGCAAATGCCGATGATTATGCCCAAGCGTCAAGCCGGAGGAGCCATCGGATTCACCGCAGCTATCGCGGCCTTCGGCCCATTCTTGGTGGGTGTTGCTCTTGCCAGTTTCAGTGCCCAGTCTTTCTACATTGCCTGCGTTATCTACTGCCTCGTGTGTTCGGTCATGTGCTGGATCATGTACGCCAGAAAGAATGCACCCTTCCCTGGCTGACAGTCCGAAGTGGCGGATCATCCGGAGCGATTTACTAAGGAGTTCATATGAATTCACCGAAGGATTCTTCCCTATTCTCGCTGGGCGCACACGTGCGTAAAGGCGAGGCATCAGCCGATGCACGGCAAATCTTTCTGGAGGGCGGACGTGAAGCAGACGCCTTCTATCGCCAGAGGTTCAGCCACGACAAGATTGTCCGTTCCACCCATGGTGTGAACTGCACGGGGTCATGTTCGTGGAAGGTGTACGTCAAGGACGGCATGATCACGTGGGAATCTCAAGAGGTTGATTACCCCACCACAGGGCCGGATATGCCCGAGTACGAGCCACGCGGTTGCCCTCGTGGGGCGGCCTTCGCATGGTACGAGTATTCGCCAACACGTATTCGGCATCCCTATGTGCGTGGTGTGCTGTTGGACGCCTATCGCGCCGCCAAGAAGCGTACTAGGGATCCCGTACTTGCCTGGCACGAGGTAACCAGCAACCCCGAAACGGCGAAATCGTACAAGTCTGCCCGCGGCAAAGGAGGCATGGTCCGCACCTCATGGCAGGAAGCCGTGGAAATCACCGCAGCTGCACATGTGTCCACGATCAAGGATTTCGGGCCGGATCGGGTTGCAGGATTCTCGGTGATTCCGGCGATGTCGATGGTCTCTTATGGTGCGGGCTCGCGCTACTTGGAACTCATGGGAGGGTCCATGCTTTCCTTCTATGATTGGTATGCCGATCTTCCTCCGGCCTCGCCCCAAGTATTCGGAGATCAAACCGACGTTCCCGAAGCGGGCGATTGGTTCAACTCGGACTACCTCATCATGTGGGGCTCCAACGTGCCCATCACGCGCACACCAGATGCCCACTTCATGACAGAGGGGCGTTACCACGGACAAAAGGTGGTGGTGTGTTCCCCTGATTTCGCGGACAACACCAAGTTTGCCGACGAGTGGCTGCGGGTACACCCCGGAACCGACGGCGCGCTCGCGATGGCGATGGGCCACGTGATCCTGAACGAGTTCCACGTCAAGAAACAAGAAGAGTTCTTCCTCGATTACATGCGGCGCCACACGGATTCTCCGTTCCTCGTCACTTTGGAGACAGAAGAAAACGGAAGCATAACGCCCGGAAAGTTCCTCACTGCAGCCGATGTGGGCGGGCAGCTGGGGGATACCGAGCACGCCGATTTCCGGTTGCTCGTCATGGACAGCGATGGCAGCGTCAAGGACCCGGGTGGAACCCTTGCCGACCGCTACGGACCTGACGGGGCAGGCAAATGGAACCTTGATCTGGACAACGTTGATCCGCTGATGTCGCTTTACGACAGCGCGGACGAAGAGGTTGAGATTTCGCTTCCACGCTTTGATCTAGTTGGTGAATCGGGGCCGGGAACCATCGGTGCAGGTGTAATCCAGCGGGGTGTACCTGCCCGGCACGTGGCAGGAAAACTCGTCACCACTGTCTATGACCTATTGCTGGCACGCTACGGTGTGCCCCGAGAGGGACTGCCCGGTCAGTGGCCAACCGGCTACGACGATGCTTCCGCCCCGGGTACTCCTGCCTGGCAGGAGGAGCTCACGGGAGTTCCCGCAGCAGCCGCCGAGAGAATCGGGCGCGAGTTTGCCCAAAGTGCCTTAGACTCTGGTGGACGTTCCATGATTCTCATGGGAGCGGGAACCAACCACTACTTCCATTCAGACACGATCTACCGCACGATGCTGGCTCTGACTTCCATGTGCGCGACGCAAGGCGTCAACGGCGGCGGATGGGCACATTACGTGGGCCAGGAGAAGGTGCGCCCAATCACGGGTTGGCAGCAGTACGCTATGGCGCTTGACTGGTCCCGTCCACCGCGCCAGATGATTTCCACCGGATTCTGGTACCTCACCACTGACCAGTGGCGGTATGATGCTGGGCGCGTCGAACGGATCTCGTCGCCGTTGGCACGTGGTGATCTGGCTGATATGAGTTTTGCCGATTCCTTGGTGGAGGCAACCCAGCGTGGCTGGATGCCGGGCTATCCGCAGTTCGACCGGTCCTCGTTGGATTTGGCTGATCACGCCGAGGCGGCGGGAATGGCTCCCGGGGAATACGTTGCCCAAGAGCTTGCAGCCGGACGGCTCCATTTCGCGGTGGAGGATCCCGATGCTTTCCAGAATCATCCGAAAGTCCTCTTCAACTGGCGCACCAATTTGCTGGGTTCCTCGGCCAAGGGCACAGAGTTCTTCCTGCGCCACATGATAGGCGCGGATAACGATGTTCAGGTAGAAGAGTTGGATGAAGATTCGCGCCCGAGCCGTATGGTCTGGCGCGATGAACCGGTTCAGGGAAAGCTCGACCTGATGGTCACAGCAGATTTCCGCAACACCTCAACAACCTTGCATTCGGACGTCGTGTTGCCGGCGGCCACGTGGTACGAGAAGCATGACATCTCCTCGACTGACATGCATCCCTTCATCCACACGTTCAATCCGGCGATCGCACCCCCGTGGGATGCCCATACCGATTTTGAGCTCTTCTCTGAGCTCGCGGATCTGGCGTCCCAACTAGGCAAGGAACACTTGGGGACACGAACCGATCTAGTTGCTGCCCCACTCGGCCATGACAGCCCAGATGAACTCAACAATCCGCACGGCACCGTGCCCAGCCGTGAGGAAGCAGGATGGGTTCCCGGGGTAACCATGCCCAAGATCATCCCTGTCCAACGCGATTTCGCAAAGATCGCTGAGAAGTTTAATGCTATCGGCCCGTTGCCCGAAAAAGCTGGCATGGCAACCAAGGGTGTGGCCTTCCAACCTGCCGAGCAAATCGAGGATCTAGGCAAGCGAAACGGGACTGTTCCCACCTCGATCGGTAGGCGCCCGGCTGTGGATACAGCCGTTAAGGCCTCGGAGATGATTCTCTCATTATCTGGCACCACCAATGGCAAGCTCTCTGTTCAAGGGTGGAAGAATCTCTCCCAGCGCACTGGCCACGACGCTTCGGAATTGGCAGCTGGCGATGAGGAAAAGCTGATCACCTACCCGGATATTGTTTCCTCCCCTAAGGGAGTGATCACGTCCCCAGAGTGGTCCGGTTCGGAACACGGCGGCAGGCGTTACACCGCCTTCGCTGTGAACAAGGAGTTCTCCAAGCCGTGGCACACGCTCTCCGGGCGCATGCACTACTTCATGGATCACGATTGGATGCGCGAAATGGGGGAGCAACTGCCCGTGTTCCGCCCGCCCGTGGATCTCATGCATTTGTACGGCGAAGCCGCTCCTGGTCAAGTGCTGGAAGACGGTAGCGGACAGGCCGAAGTGTCCGTGCGGTACCTGACCGTGCACAACAAGTGGGCGATTCACTCCCAGTACTACGACAATCTCCACATGCTCACCCTAGGACGCGGTGGACAGACCGTATGGATGAGCCCTCAGGACGCAGACAAGATCGGCGTTCGAGATAACGAATGGATCGAGGTCCACAACCGCAACGGCGTTGTCAGCGCCCGAGCAATCGTCTCCCACCGCATGCCAGAAGGCACAGTGTTCATGCACCATGCACAAGAGCGGACGATGGGAACGCCGCTGAACGAGAAGACGGGCAAGCGCGGAGGAACTCATAATTCGCTGACTCGGATTCTCATCAAGCCCTCCCACCTGATCGGCGGCTATGGGCACTTCACATACGCATTCAATTACATCGGCCCAACGGGCAATCAGCGCGACGAAGTTGCTCTGATTCGCCGCCGTAGCCAGGAGGTGACGTTCTGATGAAAGTCATGGCACAGATCTCAATGGTCATGAATCTGGACAAATGCATTGGATGCCACACGTGTTCAGTGACCTGCAAGCAGGCATGGACCAACCGTGAAGGCACCGAATATATGTGGTTCAACAACGTGGAAACCCGCCCAGGCGTGGGGTACCCAAAGCGTTGGGAGGATCAAGAAGAGAATAAAGGTGGCTGGGTACGTAAGCGCAACGGCAAGCTCGTTCCTCGTCAGGGCGGACGCCTCAAGGGCCTAACCAATATTTTTGCCAATCCCAATCTTCCCGAACTCACTGATTACTACGAGCCATGGACCTACGAATATGAAAAGCTCCTGACCGCGCCGAAGGACTCTACGGCGCTTCCGGTGGCGCGACCAAAATCTCAGATCACCGGGGAGTACATCTCAGCACCGGATTGGGGTCCGAACTGGGATGACGATCTGGGTGGCTCCATGGAGACCATGCAGGACGATCCGATGATTCAAGCATCGGGCGCCACCGTGAAGACGGAAATCGAAAACGCCTTCATGTTCTACCTGCCACGCATCTGCGAGCACTGCCTGAACCCTACCTGCGTTTCAGTGTGCCCCTCCGGTGCCATGTACAAGCGCAGCGAAGATGGCATTGTTCTGGTGGATGAGGATCGCTGCCGTGGCTGGCGGATGTGCGTGTCCGGCTGCCCCTACAAGAAGGTGTACTTCAACCATACGACGGGCAAAGCGGAAAAGTGTACGTTGTGCTACCCGCGTTTGGAGATTGGCGAGCCAACAGTATGTTCGGAGACGTGCGTGGGGCGCTTGCGGTACTTGGGTGTCCTTTTGTACGACGCCGACCGCGTTGGTGAGGCGGCAGCCACGGAACGCGAAGAGGATCTCTACGATGCTCAGCGCGATATCCTGCTAGATCCCAACGACCCGGAGGTCATTGCCGGAGCTCTGGAGGCTGGGGTGCCGCGCAGTTACATAGAGGCGGCACAGGAATCCCCGATCTACAAACTCATTCACGATTATCAGGTGGCGCTTCCACTACATCCTGAATACCGTACTCTTCCCATGGTGTGGTACGTGCCGCCACTTTCTCCCATCGTTGACGAAGTGACAGCTTCAGGTGCCGATGGTGAGGACGGCAAGATCTTGCTGACCGCAATTTCCAGAATGCGGATTCCGCTAGAGTATCTGGCGGCGCTTCTGACTGGTGGGAACCTTCCAGCAGTGGAAAAGACTCTGCGGCGCCTCGCCGCCATGCGCTCCTACATGCGGGACATTCACCTTGGCGATGAGCCGAATGAGGGGATTGCCGCCGCGGTTGGGATGGACGGCGAACAAATCCAAGCAATGTATCGTCTCCTTGCGATCGCGAAATACGAGGACCGCTACGTCATCCCCAACGCACACCCAGAAATCGAGCGCTCGCTTGAGGACTTCCAGTGCTCTCTTGACGGCAAGGGAGGAGTGGGAATGGGTGGCCGCTTCTCTGGAAACAAGGTCATGGTAGAACTCATGCCACGGCGCCCTAGGGGTAATGATGTCTGATCTCTACGTTGGAGGCAATCGTGCCCGGTTTACCACTTCACTGCCTAGTGAGGCTGAGTCGATAGCCCTTGATCAAGCGTCGCGTCAGGGTATCTACATGGCAGCCTCCCTCCTGCTCGATTACCCAGGTTCCGACTTCATACAGCGTGCCCAATCGGTGGCCAGCGAATCTGAGGGCTTTCCGCAGCCGATTGCTCGGAGCCTCTCCGCATTTTGCCGATGGGTGAAGAAGGTTGGGTTGCGCAGCGTTGAAGAGACCTATGTTGCCACGTTCGACGAGCGGCGCAGGTGTGCCCTCGAGCTGTCCTATTACGCTGTTGGAGACACTCGCCAGCGTGGGCAGGCGCTTCTCGCGTTTCGTGAGCTGTACAAAGGCGCTGGATTCGAACAGTGCAGTGGGGAGCTCCCTGATTATCTGCCGGCCATACTCGAACTGTGTGCGAAATCGGATGACCCCGCCGTGGTCAATATTCTTCCATCCCATCGCAGCGCGCTCGAGGTGCTCCGGACCGCCCTGTTCCAACTCGATTCGCCGTGGACGGATGTCCTCACGGCACTGTGCCACGCGCTTCCCGCAATAGATGAAGAAACCAAGAACCGGTATCAGCAACTGATCCGTCAGGGCCCGCCCACGGAACTAGTGGGGATTACCGACCTACCCTTCCCAGTCCTAGCGGAGGTGCGATCATGACAGCTCTGGATGTTGCGGTTTGGGGTGTATTCCCCTACATCGTTGTTGTTACATTCGTTGGAGGACTCGTATGGCGGTGGAAAACTGACCAATTTGGGTGGACCAGTAGATCATCTCAGCTTCATGAATCCAAGATTCTCAGATGGGGATCCCCGCTTTTCCATGTGGGAATCCTTCTGGTTCTGGTTGGGCACATCATGGGAATACTCATCCCTAAGGGGTGGACCGAAGCAATTGGGATCACCGAACATACTTACCACCTTGTTGCCACAATTGGCGGTGTTGCAGCTGCGTTTATGGCTGTTGTCGGTTTCGTTCTGCTCATGATCCGGAGATTCATGAACAAGGGTGTGCGGCGCAAAACCACGGGGAATGACAAGGTTATGCTGATCCTCCTCGTGATTCCTTTGGCTCTCGGCGCGTTTGCGACCTTCCACCATCAGGTGTTCGGAGAAGAAGGCGGATACGACTACCGGGAGACCATCGCACCGTGGCTGCGTTCGATCTTCACGTTCAATCCACAGATCGAGCTGATGACCGGTGTGCCTCTGGACTTCCAGCTCCACGTGATTGCGGGAATCCTGCTGATTGCGATCGTTCCCTATACGCGGCTAGTCCACATGTTCTCCGCCCCCGTTGGGTATGTGACCCGACCCTATGTGGTGTACCGGTCCCGGGAGGCCGCAGTATCAACCGCGAAGCGGCCGCGGGGATGGAACCCGGTGGGACAACGGCGGGTGAACGGCGATCCAGCCGAAGGTGCATAGCAGGCGTTGGCCGTTACGTTTCGTTGGGCTGGACGCTGATACTCGAGCGTCATACTTTCCTTGTGGACTGCGGAAGAGCAGTGAACCTGTGCGTGAAAGGTTGAATCTGAGGTAGCGAGGCACCGAGACCAATGGACGCAGCTGCGCCTTCTTGATCCGAAACATAGGACGTAGCTAGTTCTTGGCTGGTGAATACTTCCGGGGCGAAGGGAACTGAGGCTCCCACCAGAATGACATCGGCATTGCGGCTGAGTTCCAGAAGTCTGGGGAGCGTCTTGTTTGCGATGCTCATTCCGGTGATGAACACCGTATCGGCATGCGGCACAACGTATTCGCAGGCCGGATCGGGTAGATCGCCCGGGCGCGGAGAGCGCTCGAGAACCGTGACCTCTGCTCCGGCAAGCGCATCGATGCCGCCGGGAAAATGTCCGATCATGGCCACCTTCTGTCCCTTCAGATTTCCGGCGCGCGCATCGAATACGTCCCTGTCATACGTGTCAACCTGCAGCCCGGAGTTTTCCAACCGGTGACGTGTATTGAGCCAGCTGTTGATGGCTGCAACGCCGAGGCTCGCATGCGCAAAATCCCATGATTTGCTCAGAGCCGCGACGTCGCGGAGAGATTTGCCAATAATCGAAGGATCGATTGCTTTGCCGCCTCCGTGATCTCGGGCGGCTATCCCACATCCGCCGGCTTCATGTGCCACGAACGCTACTCGGTTGAGCAGGCAGTTCGTTGTTCGCACATCGGCGGGGATCAGATCAATGAGCTCATCGTAGAGCGTCCAAGGGTTCATGGGTCCTCCGTGGCGGTCAATGGGCGAGAACTATGGTACCCGCTGGCCCAGCGTCTCGCCTCGCGAGTTAGCGGGCGTGGGACTTTGGCACTACGGTAGCCTTGAAGGGCCGCCGAGGCGGCGTGGTGGCATCCCCACCACATTTTTCAGCGAAAAGTTTCGCCCTTGCAGGAGGATGCATGTCCGAGCTGAACGAACATATTGCCGATCTTGACCCAGAGGTTGCGGCTGTTCTCGATTCAGAGCTGGTGCGCCAGCGCGATTACCTTGAAATGATTGCCTCAGAGAACTTTGTGCCGCGCGCGGTATTGGAGGCTCAAGGCTCTGTTCTGACGAACAAGTATGCGGAAGGTTATCCTGGCCGGCGGTATTACGGCGGATGCGAGGAGGTGGACAAGGTGGAAACCTTGGCCATCGAACGCGCGAAGTCGCTTTTTGGTGCGGATTACGCCAACGTTCAACCCCATTCCGGGGCTCAGGCGAACGCAGCCGTGTATCACGCTCTGGTCAAGCCGGGCGATACGGTGATGGGCCTTGAGCTGGCCCACGGCGGCCACCTCACCCACGGAATGAAGATCAACTTCTCCGGTAAGAACTACAACATGGTGGCCTATGGCTTGGATCCAGAGAACTATCGGATCAATATGGACATCGTTCGCGACAAGGCGTTGGAAACCCGCCCCAAGATGATCATTGCCGGATGGTCCGCCTACCCCCGTCATCTTGATTTTGAGGCGTTCCGCGAGATTGCCGATGAGGTTGGCGCCTACCTGTGGACTGATATGGCTCACTTCGCTGGCCTCGTTGCTGCTGGCTTGCATCCGAACCCCGTCCCGTATTCGGACGTGGTATCCACAACAATTCATAAGACTTTGGGCGGCCCCCGTTCCGGCATGCTGCTGTCTCGCGACAGCGCAACATTCGGGCGCAAGCTGAATTCGGCCGTGTTCCCCGGCCAGCAGGGTGGCCCACTCATGCACGTGGTGGCAGCGAAGGCAGTTGCCCTGAAGCTGGCCGCTGGCGATGGCTTCAAGGATCGCCAGCGCCGCACGGTGGAGGGCGCACAGATCCTCGCCGAGCGCCTGAACCATCAGGATGTTCGCGATGCCGGCGTTTCGCTGGTGACGGGCGGAACCGATGTTCACCTCGTGCTGGTGGACCTGCGTGATTCGCCGATGGACGGCCAGCAGGCTGAGGACCTCCTCCACGAGGTGGGTATCACCGTGAACCGTAACGCGGTTCCGTGGGATCCGCGCCCGGCGGCAGTCACCTCGGGCCTGAGAATTGGCACCCCAGCACTTGCTACCCGCGGCTTCGGATCGTCCGAGTTCACGGAGGTGGCCGATGTGATTGCTACGGCGCTTGTGGACGCCAAGACCGCTGACGTGCCGGCCCTGAGGGCACGCATCGCCGCGCTGACCGAACAGTTCCCGCTCTACGAAGGCCTGAACCAGACGGGGGCGAACTAGATGGCCGAAACGGCACAGATTCTCGACGGCAAGGCCACCGCAGCCGCCATCAAAGCTGAGCTGACCGAACGGGTTGCCGCCCTCACAGCCAAGGGCATCACCCCCGGGCTTGGCACGATCCTTGTGGGTGAAGATCCCGGCTCCGTCTCCTACGTCAGGGGCAAGCACCGTGACTGCGCTGAGGTGGGAATCGCCTCCATCCGCGTGGACCTGCCGGAAACGGCCTCGGAAGAGGACGTCCGCGCGGCGATCGAGCAGCTGAACAACGATCCGGCCTGTACGGGCTACATTGTCCAGCTGCCGCTACCCAAGGGCATGCCCACGAACGATCTGCTGGAGCTCGTGGATCCGGATAAGGATGCCGATGGCCTCCACCCCACCAATCTGGGCCGCCTCGTCCTCCGAGTGAACGAGGATGTCACCTCCCCGCTCCCGTGCACCCCGGCCGGCATCATCGAATTGATCGAACGCCACGGCATCGATCTGGCGGGTAAGGACATTTGCGTGCTGGGCCGCGGAGTTACTGTGGGCCGCTCGATCGGCCTGCTACTGACCCGGCGCGCGGTCAACGCCACGGTCACCCTGTGCCACACCGGCACGAAGGATGTGGCGGACAAGGTCCGTGCCGCTGACGTGGTGATTGCGGCAACCGGCCAAACCCATATGGTCAAGTCTGATTGGGTCAAGCCCGGAGCGGTTGTTCTGGACGTGGGGGTCTCTCGCGTGTATGACGAGGCCTCGGGCACGTCCAGAATTGCTGGGGATGTGGACCCGGCCGTTCGAGGCGTCGCTTCGTGGGTATCCCCGAATCCCGGGGGAGTGGGTCCGATGACCCGTGCCATGCTCTTGGCCAACGTGGTCAAGGCAGCCGAACAAGGAAGCTAGGAGTAAGCCCATGAGGATCGCCACCTGTAACGTCAATGGCATCCGCGCCGCCGCCCGCAAGGGGATGGGCGAGTGGATTGCCGCTACCGGCGCGGATGTTCTGCTTATGCAGGAAGTGCGCGCCCCCGTAGAGATCGCGGAAGAACTGATCGGCCCCGAGTATCAGGTGTTCACACGCCCGTGCGATATTAAAGGCCGCGCAGGCGTTTCCGTGGCGGTGCGCAACGGCATCCAAGTTGACGATGTTCGCGATGGCGTGGCGGTCCCAACCTCCACAGAAGAGCCGCCCGTGGATACCGGCCGCTGGCTGGAAGTAGATATCCCTGGCCTCACGGTCATCTCCGCGTATCTGCATTCAGGGGATGCGAAGAGCGAGGAAAAGATGGCCGCCAAATACGCCCATCTGGAACTCGTCTCCTCCCGCCTTGCCGCCCTCGCCCCCACCAACACACTGGTGGCCGGCGATTTCAACATCGTGCACACCGCGCTGGACATCACGAATTGGAAGTCCAACCACAACAAGACCTCCGGTGTGCTCGATCCAGAGATCGCCTACGTGGATCGCTGGTTGGAGCTGGGATACGTGGACGTCCAGCGCTCCCTGACGGGGGAGGATCAAGGCCCCTACACGTGGTGGTCTCAGCGCGGCAAGGCCTTTGATAACAACGTGGGCTGGAGGATCGATTACCAGATGGCAAGTCCGGACCTCGCCTCGAAGGCCACGGCCTTCCAGATCGATCGCGCACCGTCCTATGACACGCGGTGGTCTGATCACGCCCCGCTGATCGTGGATTACGAGGAGTGAAGACCCGTGGAAGTAGAGACAGCAGTAGACAAGGCAAAAACCTTCACCGAACGCGTCATGGATCTGCGGATCGTCCGTTCGATCATGCGCTACGGGGCCGGAAAGGGCGGCCTGCTTTCGGGTGGCATCGCCTACTCGGCGCTGTTTTCGATCGCCGCCGGTATCACGATCGCGTGGACGGCCTTCATGGCCGTCCTGGGAAACAACACTGAGCTCAAGGATCAAGTCCTCGATGCCATAGATAACGCATTGCCGGGCATCATTGACACCGGGGACGGTAGCGGCGGAATCGTTGATCCAGATTCGCTGGTGCTTAATTCCGCGGTGAATCTTGCCTCGATCATTGCGGCCGTCGTGTTGCTGTGGACCGCCGTGTCCACGATGGGGGCCTTCGCGAAGTCCATCCGCGCGATGTTTGGCATCCAGAAAGCCAAGGAAAACCCCGTTTTTCTCAACCTGCGCAACCTCGCAGGATACGTGGTTCTTGCGGTGGGGATCGCTGCCTCATCCGTGATTTCCACCGCGGCCGGCTCGCTCAGTTCCACCATCCTCGATTGGATCGGCATTGAGGGTGCCATAGCCCGCGGCTTCATACGCGGCGGTTCCATCCTGGTATCGGTTGGAGTGGACTGCCTGATTATCGCGTTCCTTATCCGCGTCATGTCCGGCGTACGCCCGCCACGCAGGGACCTGTGGATTGGCAGCCTGATGGGTGGCGTGGCCATGTCCGCGATCCGGCTGCTCGGCACCACCGTTGTGGGATCGGTGGGCGATAATGCACTTCTAGCCTCGGTTGCCGCCATCGCTACCCTGCTCCTGTGGCTCAACCTGTGCGCCCGTGTGGTGCTCATCGTGGCCGCGTACATGGCGAACCCGCCACGTCCGGAGAAGATCACCTCCCCGGATGAGCTCCATTTCAAGGAGACCCCCAACTTTGTGACGGAGTCAGAACCGAGCACACTCGATTGGAACTACAACCCGGTGACTGGGGACATCATGGTGCAACCGCCCGAGGTGTCCGAGCCGAGTCCTTCCGGAGTTGTCGCTTCCACGGTTGATTACCAGCCAAGCCAAGGAGAGTAATGGACTTCTATCCGATCATTCCGGCCGGCGGGGTGGGTTCACGCCTGTGGCCGCTGTCTCGGCAGAAACGGCCGAAGTTCCTCACCGATTTGACGGGCAGCGGGCGATCGCTGCTCCAGATGACGGTGGATCGGCTGGCCCCGCTTTCCCGCAACATGGTGATCGTGACGGGCAGTGCACACGTAGTTGGCGTGCGCGAGCAGGTGGGGCAAGCTGACGTCGTCGTCGAACCAAAAATGCGCGGAACGATGGCTGCGATCGGACTGGCCGCGGCGATAATCGAACACCGTCACGGAGATGCGATCGTTGGTTCGTTCGCGGCGGACCACCTCATTGCGGACGAGGAAGCGTTCGCTGGCGCGGTTTCACACGCCATCGAGGCGGCCCAGGCCGGGTATGTGGTGACGATCGGGATTTCACCGGATAGTCCCTCCACCGCGTACGGATATATTCGGGCCGGGAAGAATGTGATGACGACGCCGGAGCCCTCCGCCCGTAGTACCGGTGCGTTTTTGGCGCGAGAGTTTGTGGAAAAGCCGGATGCGGCAACGGCTGAACGTTACGTGCAAACCGGTGAATACTTCTGGAACGCCGGAATGTTCATCGCGAAGGCGTCTGTACTTCTGGACTCGCTGCAGCGATTCCACCCCGAAATTGCCGAGCCGCTTCGCGCCCTTGCCCGCAGCTGGGACGGCCCACAACGCGAGGAGGCGATCGAACAATATTGGGAGCCGCTGCCCACCCAGGTTATTGATCGGGCGATCGCAGAACCGTTGGCGGAGGCTGGGGGAGTTGCCGTGGTGCCGTGCGCCATGGGCTGGTCTGATGTGGGCGATTATGCCTCGCTGGCCGATGTTGTTGCGGGTCCGGGACACGCGGCACCCGGCGGGGTTAGGAAACCCACCGTGATCTTGGACTCACCTGATTCACTGATCTACACCTCGTCAAAGCCTGTTGTAGTGGTTGGGGTTCCCGAGGCCGTTGTGGTGGAAATGGATGACGTTATTCTGGTGACCCAGAAATCGGCGTCACAGAAGGTAAAAGATGTTCTTGATACCCTCGGCTCCTCGGGGCTTGATGACCTGCGGTGAACGAACATGTTACGGCCCTGTTTCGCATCCGAATCAACGCTATAATGATCTACCGATTTTCCTTAGGGCGAGATTCCCTTTTGGCTTAAAAAACTTCGCCTAGGGCTTTAGACTAAGAATGTCTGGTGCCAGCTCAGTGGCACTACGGGCTCACATTTACAGGAGATACGCGTGAATTATAAGAAGTTTGCAGCTGCCATTGGGGTAGCAGCTCTGGCTCTCAGCGCTTGCGGAGGCGACGGCGAAGATACCGAAGGCTCCAACGGATCCACCAATCCACCAGCAGAATCGGTCGATTACCTCGCCTGCATCGTGTCCGATGCTGGCGGCTGGGATGATAAGTCCTTTAACCAGTCCGCAAAGGAAGGCCTAGATCGCGCAGAAAACGATCTGGGCGTTCAGGTCAAAACCGCCGAATCCAAGGATTCTTCTGACTTCGCAGATAATGTTCAGGCCATGGTCACCGCTGAATGTGATCTGACGATTGGCGTTGGCTTCATGCTCGAAGAGTCCGTCGGGGGTGCAGCAACAGAGAACGAAAACTTAAACTTCGCGCTTGTTGACGCAACGTTCGAAGACGCAACGGGCAATGAGCGAGCTCTCGTGTTCAACACGCAGGAGGCCGCTTACCTGGCTGGCTATGCTGCCGCAGCGATGACGGAAACGGGCAAGGTTGCCACCTTCGGCGGCGTCCCGATCCCATCGGTCACCATCTTCATGGACGGTTACGTTGATGGCGTTGCCAAGTACAACGAAGATAACGATGCTTCCGTTGAGGTTATTGGCTGGGACAAGGAAAACCAGTCCGGCCAGTTCACCAACGATTTCGATGATCAGGCCAAGGGCACGCAGGTTGCTCAGCAGCTGATCCAGCAGGGTGCGGACATCATCATGCCCGTGGCCGGCCCCGTGGGCTTGGGCGCTGCAGCTGCGGCACAGGCCGATGGCTCCACCTACATCATCGGCGTGGATTCGGATTGGTACGAATCAGCCGCTGAGTACAAGGACATCGTCATCACCTCCGTGCAAAAGGACATCTCCAACGCTGTGTTCGATACGATCGAGACTGGCGTGAACGATGAGTGGGATGGCTCTAACTACGTTGGCACGCTGGAGAATGACGGCGTTGGCCTCGCTCCCTTCCACGATTTCGAAGATCAGATGCCTGAGGGTCTGGCAGATGAACTCGAGCAGCTCAAGCAGGACATCATCGACGGAACGATCGTTGTTGAGTCCGAGGGTGCGTTCGCAACTGAATAAGACAATATAAGACAGTCCGGACGGCCACGAACGTGGCCGTCCGGACTGTCGTACTTGGCAGGTTTCCATCTGTCTATCCGGGGGATGGGAAACAACGAAAGGCAGGCTGTAGTGCAGCTGGAGCTTAAGGGAATCACCAAGAAGTTTGGTTCCCTCGTTGCCAACGACCACATTGATCTTGTAGTGGAGCCTGGGGAGATCCGGGCATTACTCGGGGAAAATGGCGCTGGCAAATCAACACTCATGAACGTCTTGTACGGCATTTACGATGCCGATGAAGGCGACATCCTACTGGATGGCCAGCCCGTGAAGTTTTCTTCCGCCGGGGATGCTGTGGCTGCAGGCATTGGCATGGTGCATCAGCACTTCATGCTTGTTCCTGTGTTCACGGTTTCTGAATCCGTGGCGCTTGGGTATGAGCCAACGAAGGCCCTCGGCCTCCTTGATATCAAGAAGGCGCGCACGCATGTGCGCGAAGTATCCGAGCGGTTCGGTTTTGATATCGATCCTCAGGCGCTGATTGGCGATCTTCCCGTTGGACTCCAACAAAAGGTAGAAATCGTCAAGGCGCTTTCACGTGATGCCTCCGTCCTGGTTCTTGACGAGCCAACTGCGGTTCTCACCCCGCAGGAAACCGACGAGTTGATGACCATCATGCGTCAGCTGGCCGATGAGGGAACCTCCATCATCTTCATTACGCACAAGCTGCGCGAGGTACGCGCGGTGGCGGATAAGATCACCGTGATTCGCCGCGGCAAAGTTGTGGGCGAAGCATCCCCGGAGGCCTCCCCTGAAGAACTGGCCACCATGATGGTGGGCCGTCCCGTGCTGCTGCGCGTGGACAAGGGGCCGGCCAACCCTCAGGGTCCCGGATTGGAGATCAATGGGGTGTCCCTGCTGGCGAGCAACGGGACCATGGTGCTTGACCATCTGAATCTCACCGTAGAAAAGGGCGAAATTGTTGCCATTGCGGGTGTTCAAGGCAACGGCCAGTCCGAACTTGCTGATGTTATCTTGGGAATTACTACGCCCAACGAGGGCAGCATTGTTCTGGACGGGGCGGACCTCACCCACGAGAACGTGCGCCATCGGCTCAATAGCGGAATCGGATTCATCCCGGAGGATCGCTCCACCGAGGGAATGATCGCCGGATTCTCCATCGCTGAGAACCTTGTGCTGGATCAGTACAAGAAGGCTCCGTTTGCCAAGGGGCCGGCCATGAGGCCGGACGCCGTAGCAGAAAACGCCGAAGATCGAGTCAAGGAATTCGATATCCGCGTGGGCAAGGCAAGCGATGCCATTTCCACCCTCTCGGGTGGAAATCAGCAGAAGGTTGTTGTGGCCCGTGAGCTGTCTCAGGATCTGAGCTTACTCATGGCCAACCAGCCGACGCGCGGCGTTGACGTTGGATCCGTGGAGTTCATCCACCAACGGATCGTGGAAGCACGCGATAACGGGGCGCCCGTCATTGTGGTGTCCTCCGAACTCGATGAAGTTGTGGGATTGGCTGACAGGATCGCCGTCATGTATCGCGGTGGCATCATCGGCGTGGTTCCGGCGGATACCTCCCGCGCGGTACTCGGCCTCATGATGGCCGGGGTCCCATACGAAGAAGCAATTGCCGGGGGATACGTCCATGGAACACGAGGAGGTTTTGAAGGATGAGTGAAAAAACCACTCCTAAGCCGCCACGCGCTTCATTCGGGCAGTGGATCAAGGCGGTGTGGCACGTCGGGCTGCGCTCCAACTGGTTGGTGTACGTTCTTGCCGTGGTTATTGCATTGCTGGTTGGGGCGGTGTTGATTGTGATCGCCGGCGCGAACGTGGGCGAAGCGTATTCCGCGATGTTCCGTGGCGCCATCTTCAACTATCAGGCACGAAGCACGGCCGGAATGTTCGCGCCCTTAACCGCCACGATTCTGGCGGCCTCGCCGCTCATCATCGCCGGGCTGGGTTTGGCGCTGGGATTCCGCGCTGGCCTGTTCAACATTGGTGGAAACGGGCAGATCATGATGGGGGCGATTGCCGCTGCCTACTTCGGCTTCACGTTCACCATGCCGCCGGTTATTCACATGCTCGTGTGCATCGTGGCGGCTATCTTGGCCGGGGCAATCTACGCTGGAATTGTGGGCGTGCTGAAGGCGCGCACCGGTGCCAGTGAGGTCATTTTGACCATCATGTTCAACTCGATTGCGCTGTTGTTTCTGCGCCATCTCCTCACCCTCAAGACGTTCCAGCAGGAGGGTTCCGCGAACCCCCGTACGGATACCATTGAGGACAATGCTCAGCTGCCTGACCTGCTGCCCAGCCCGTTCCAACTGAACCTAGGCATCGTGATCGCTATCTTGGCCGCCATCTTCGTGTGGTGGTACCTGGAGCGTTCCACGTGGGGCTTCGAGCTGCGCGCCGTGGGTGCCAACCCAGATGCGGCCCGCACCGCAGGTATGAACATCGGTAAGGTCACGGCCATCACCATGGCACTGTCTGGTGCACTCACCGGATTGGCTGGCGGCGTCCAGCTCACAGGGACCATCAAATATCTTGATGCCGGCATTGCCGGATCTCTCGGCTTCGATGCCATTACAGTTGCTTTGCTTGGCCGGAACTCGCCGATTGGCACGGTGTTTGCCGGTCTGCTGTTCGGAGCTTTCAAGGCTGGCGGGCGCATCATGCAAGTTGATGCGAGCGTGCCGATCGATATGGTTCTTATCCTGCAGTCCGTTATTGTGCTCCTCATTGCTGCGCCGCCGTTTGTGCGATGGCTCTTCCACTTGCCCAAGCGCGAGCACATGACAATCCGCAAGTACCTGACTCTTCAGGCGGAGAAGGAGGTGGCGGCATGAGCGTCAAGACTCCATCAATGGGTGTGACCCTATCCGAAAACGCGACCGACGTTACTGCCAAGATGAGCTGGAAGATGCCCATCACCTACTGCGTAGCAACGCTTATTTCCGTAGCCTTTGCCCTGAGCTCGCAGGGCGAAGCCGTGTTCCGGTGGAAGCTGAATCGTAACGATCGCTTCGAGCTGCCGGACTGGACAGTGGATTCGGCGCTCTTGTGCTGGGTTGCCGCCGTCATCTGTGCGATCATCTTCGTGTATTCGGTGGTGCGCACGCTGGCCCGGAAGAAGGCGGGCGTGATCCCGGCCATTGTTGCGGGAGTTTCCGTTGTGTTGGCTCTGCTGGCATGGACCGGCGGCGGATCGGCCGGCTTCGTGACCATCACGGCCACGCTGGCCTCCGCGCTGGCGCTTTCTACTCCGCTCATTTTCGGATCGCTTTCCGGTGTGGTGGCTGAACGTGTGGGTATCGTCAACATCTCCATCGAGGGGCAATTACTCACAGGCGCCTTCGCAGGCGTTGTGGTTGCCTCCGCATCCGGTTCCGTGTGGGCTGGGCTGATTGCGGCGCCGATTGCCGGTGCTCTCATGGGAGCGTTGCTTGCCCTGTTTGCCGTGCAATACAACGTGGATCAGATCATCGTTGGTGTGGTTCTCAACGTGTTCGCGCTGGGCCTGACCACATTCTTCTTCTCCTCGGTGCTGTCGGACAAGCCGGAGTTGAATTCCTCGGCAATGAACCTGCAGAACATTTCGATCCCGCTTCTTGCGGATATCCCGATCATTGGGCCCGTGTTCTTTAACCAGACGATCCTCACCTACGTGATGTACGTGGTGATCATCGTTCTGACCATCTTCCTGTTCCGTTCGCGGTGGGGCCTGCGCATGCGCGCATGTGGCGAGCACCCGCACGCCGCCGCTTCCGTTGGCATTAACGTTCGCCGCACCCGCGTGCTCAACACGATGCTCTCTGGAGCACTGGCCGGACTTGGTGGTGCCTACTTCACGATCGGTGCAAGCATCGGGCATTCGTTCAACAACAACATGTCCGCCGGTAACGGCTACATTGCTCTTGCTGCGATGATCCTCGGTAAGTGGCATCCGCTCGGGGCCGTAGGTGCGGCGCTCATGTTCGGTTTCGCGAATGCGGTGGCGATCCTCCTGCCAAGCCTGAACCTCAATGCCCCCTCCAACCTCATCAACATGATTCCCTATCTGGTAACCGTGTTTGCTGTGGCAGGCTTCGTTGGCAAGTCCCGGCCGCCGGCATCAGAGAACACCCCGTACGTGAAGGCGTGAGCGCCCTATGAATATCGAATGGGAACGGCTCCATGCCGAAGCGGTAGCCGCGATGGCTCACGCCTACGTCCCGTATTCGGGCTACCCGGTTGGAGCCGCTGGCCTAGCCAGTGATGGCACGATCTATTCGGGCTGCAACGTGGAAAACTCTGCCTATGGCGTGGCGCTGTGTGCCGAATGCGGGATGATCAGCGATTTCGTCAAGGGCGGGGGCACACACCTCGTGGCCTTCGCCGCCGTGAACGGCAACGAAGATCCGGTTGTGCCCTGTGGGCGTTGCCGCCAGCTGCTGTTTGAACATGGAGGGCATGAGCTCCAAGTGGCGATGCCCGGTGGCATCATGCCCATGAGCTCGGTCCTCCCAGATGGATTCGGCCCGCAGGACCTCCTGAAGGTCCCAACAGCCACATTCAAGGAAGTGACTCATGATTGAAAGGTTCGATGCGGTAGACGTTATCCGGACCAAGCGTGATCGCGAAGTCCTCAGCGATGATCAGATCGACTGGGTGATTGACGCCTACACGCGCGGAGTGGTGGCGGACGAACAGATGGCTTCGCTGGCCATGGCGATCTTCCTCAACGGGATGAATCGCCATGAGATCGCACGCTGGGCGAACGCCATGATCGCCTCGGGGGAGCGGATGGACTTCAGCTCCCTGCCACGGCCCACCTCAGACAAGCATTCGACGGGCGGGGTGGGGGACAAGATCACCGTGCCGCTGGCCCCGCTGGTTGCTTCGTTCGGAGTGGCCGTGCCGCAGCTTTCGGGCCGCGGGCTCGGGCACACTGGTGGCACGCTGGACAAGATGGAAGCGATCAAGGGCTGGCAAGCGAACATCTCCAATGAACAGATGTACCGTCAGCTGGGCACCGGCTCCGGCGCCATCATTTGCGCCGCGGGTTCGGGATTGGCTCCGGCGGATAAGAAGCTCTACGCGCTTCGTGACATCACCTCAACGGTGGAGTGCATTCCTCTGATCGCCACCTCGATCATGTCCAAGAAGATCGCCGAAGGCACCGGGTCACTGGTGCTGGACGTCAAGGTTGGCTCCGGCGCCTTCATGAAGAACATCGAGGATGCTCGCGATCTCGCACACACCATGGTGGATCTGGGAACGGACGCCGGCGTGAACACGGTTGCCCTGCTGTCCGATATGTCTGTGCCGTTGGGCTTGACCATCGGAAACGCGCTGGAAGTGCGCGAATCTGTTGAGGTTCTTGCAGGCGGCGGACCTGATGATGTTGTTGAGCTCACCCTCGCGCTTGCCCGCGAGATGCTCACGGCCGCCGGCCAGCCTGATGCCGATCCGGAGGCCGCCCTCAAGGACGGGCGAGCGATGGACGCATGGCGCGAGATGGTGAGCGAACAGGGTGGAGATCCCGATGCGCCGCTCCCCGTGGCCACCCACCAAGAGGATGTGCTGGCCGATCGCGACGGTGTGCTGACCGATGTGGATGCCCTCAAGGTGGGCGTGGCCTCGTGGCGCTTGGGCGCCGGGCGTGCACGCAAGGAGGATCCGGTTCAGGCCGGTGCTGGCATCGAACTGTTTGCGCGCCCCGGCGATCGGGTCACGAAGGGACAGAAGATCGCCACGCTGCACACCGATACCCCTGACCGTTTTGAACGCGCCAAGGAATCGCTTCACGGTACCCTGACGATCGATCCGGGTGGCCAGCCAACACCCCGCGAATCCGTGGTGCTCGAACGCATTCGCCACTAGGAAAGGAAACACATGACATACACGAAGGATCAGGTGGCTCATCTGATCGATCACACGCTACTTAAGCCAGAAGCTACCGAGCAGCAAATCCGCGACCTCGTTGATGAGGCCAAGCGGGTTGGCACCTACTCAATATGCATCTCCCCGAATCAGATCCCTCTCCCTGTTGGCGTGGAACTGGGAGATGTCAAGCTTGCCGTCGTGTGCGGCTTCCCCTCGGGGGCCCACCACAGCGAGATCAAGGCGCGCGAAGCAGCCCTCTCGGTGGAACAGGGCGCGGATGAAGTGGACATGGTGATCAACGTGTCCGATGCCGTTCAGGATCGTTTTTCCGCAGTAGAGGCGGATATCAAGGCCGTGCGGGACGCGATCCCCAGTGCAGTCCTCAAGGTCATCATCGAATCCGCTGCGCTCACGGACGATCAGATCGTCGCTGTATGCGAGGCTGCCGAGGCCGCCGGCGCCAACTTCGTCAAGACCTCCACAGGGTTCCACCCCGCAGGCGGCGCATCCGTTCACGCGGTGGCCCTCATGAAGAAGACTGTGGGCGATGCGCTTGAGGTCAAGGCCTCTGGCGGTATCCGCGATGGCAAGTTCGCCTCCGAGCTTCTGGACGCCGGCGCCACGCGCCTAGGCTTGTCCTCATCTCAGGCGGTGCTCGATACCCTGTAGCCGCAGGAGGTACATCGTGAAGGCCGGTCCCCGGTATGGGGGCCGGCCTTTCGCATGACATTTGTCAGTCCTGGCCCATGCACTGTTCACGGATTTCGGTGATAAGGGCCAGTACCGGCGCCGCGGATCTGCCCGGAGAATGGAAACAGAACAATCAATTCAGAACTGGGGATCCGATGAATGTACTGGAAGCTGACAGAATCACCCGAACCTATGGAACCGGCAAGAAGCAGTTCACTGCGGTTAAGGGAGTGTCCCTGAGCGTGAGCCAAGGCGAGCTCGTGGCGCTGCTCGGCACGAACGGGGCGGGGAAAACTTCGCTCGTAGAAGTGCTTGAGGGTTTGGCCCCACCATCTACTGGCAGTGCCGCCGTGTTCGGGATGGATCCGATCCGCAAGCGAAAGGCCGTGAGCCCCCGCACCGGCATCATGATGCAGGATGTGGGCTTTGCTCAGGACCTCACCGTCATCGAAACATTGCGGATGTGGAGCGGTACCCTCACGGCCCCGCGGCCGGTGGCGGAGGCGCTGAAGCTCGTGGATTTGGAATCGCGGGCGAAGGTACGTGTGAAGTCGCTATCCGGGGGAGAGCGCCGCCGGCTTGATTTGGCCATGGCTACGTTGGGCCAGCCCGATATTCTGTTTTTGGATGAGCCGACGACGGGCCTTGACCCCGCCTCACGCCGCAGAACGTGGGAGCTCGTGCAGGCAATGATGGATGAGGGAGTGACGGTTCTCCTGACAACGCACTATCTCGAAGAGGCCGAGGAGCTGGCCGATCGGGTCCTCATCATGTCCGCTGGTGAGATTGTCACGAGTGGAACAGTAGCTGAGATCGTTGCGAAGCAGCCATCCAAGATCTCGTTCCGGGACACCGGTGCGGAGGGGAGAATTGACGCCCTGACGCTAGCCGCCCTTCCTGCCGTCCTTGGCGAACCGTTCGTACATCGCGAGAAGGTCAGCCTTGAATCTCAGGATCTCCAAACAACGCTGACGGCCCTACTGGCCGTGGCTAGTGACCGGGGCGTGCGCCTCGCGGATTTGGACGCACGTTCAGCCTCACTGGAGCAAGCCTTCATGGCAGTCAACCAGCTAGAGCAGGGAGCGGAAAAGTGAAAGTATTGAAAAGGATCTGGTCAATCACGCGCGCAGAGACCATTCTCTTCTCGCGCAACCCCACGATCTTCCTGACGGCCCTGCTGCTTCCGGCGGTGATGGTGGTGATCTTGGCGCCAACCTTAGGCCAACAGATGGCCGGTGCCGTGTTTGCCTCATTCTTGGTGCAAACTCTGGCGGCGTGGGGCCTCCTGCTTGTTATCTACGTGAACCTGACAACCATCTTTGTTGCGCGCCGTCAGGAAGGATTCTTCCAGCGCATGGCAACGGGGGAGGCTACGTCCTGGGAAGCCATGATTGGTGGAAGCATCCCCTCCTTCCTCGTGGCGGTGGTGCAAGTAGTGATCGCGGTACTTGGATCGGCACTGTTCGTGGATGGTGCCGGCGTGACGAACCCGCTGCTGGTGGCCGTGGCTGTTCTGGGCGGGGCGATATTCCTCGGCGCCCTCGCGGCGTGGACATCGCGCTTCACCAACACGGTTGAAGGCGCTCAGTATTCCACGATGCCCATCATGATGGCTTTGATCCTGACCTCAGGCACTCTCATGCCACTGAGCCTCTTCCCTGATCGGGTGGCGCAGCTGTTGGAATGGACGCCGTTCTATGCGATGGGAGATCTCATCTCGTTGGGTATGACGGGCGAGGGTGTAGGTGCCGGAGTCGTGGCCGGCGCCCAGGCCGAGGCGCTGAGCGCGAGCTCATGGGAAGGCGCACTGGTTCCCGCAGCGGTTCTTATCGCATGGTGTGGCCTCGCCCTCCTGTTGGCCAAGCGCACCATGGTGTTCGCTCCTCGCCGTTAGCGGCAGGTAGTATCTAAGCGAGGGATATGGGGATGATGAAGCGGCGGAACAAGCCTGAGTTATCGGCACTAGAGCAGATGCGCCGCTACGTGCTGGTACCGCTCTACACCATGTTTCCCATCTGCATACTCCCCATCAGTTACCACCTCCTGATTACTGAACCTGTAGCCGTGTGGAGCGTGCCTTATCTTCTCGCTCTAGTAGCTCACATGGTTGCGTGCCTGATGACGTTGCGCTCCCTCGCCTTGGAGGAGGTAGAAGGGCAAACGGCCCCCAAACGCCTAGTCCCGATCATCGCGGTCACTACCGTTGCGGCGGCCGGGCTGGGGGTGGCCGTGTCCCTAGTGGTTGATACTCCGATCTACTTCCCCTTCGGCACCGTGATTCTCCCGCTTCTCTTCACCGCGTGGGCGCTAGCCCCGCAGATTTCTTGGCAGTGGGCGGCGGCCGTATCCGCCGGCATGGGATTGGTGATGGTTGGGCTCGGGCGAATGTCTGGGACACCCGAAAGCACGGACGTGTTGCTGAGCCTTCGGATGCTATGGTTCCCGGCCTTCCTTCTCACGATGATCATGATGCTGACCATCCGATGGTCCATCGTTGTGACCACATCGGTGAGGGATCAAGCTCAGATGGATTCCATGCGGGCCGATCTGGCCGTTGCCGAGGAACGGCTCCGGATCTCGCGGGATATGCACGACGTTCTAGGGCGCACCCTCACGGCGGTTGCCGTGAAGTCCGCTCTGGCCGCTGGCTTGGCCGGGGCAGGCAAGGTTGACGAGGCGGCTGCAGAATCCAAGGCTGTTCACAAACTGGCCGATGATGCCCTGCGTGAGCTGCGTGGAGTTTTGGCCGGATATCGCAAACCGGAGTTCGCAACAGAGCTTGCCGGCGCAAAGGGCCTGCTCGATTCGGCCGGCGTGACAACCCGTCTTGTCGGGGATGCGGGAGCAATTCCCCCACGTGCTGCTGAACCGTTTTCATGGGTTTTGCGCGAAGCGGCAACAAACATCGTGCGCCATTCGCAGGCGACGCGGTGCACGATCCGCGTTGAGCGCGATTCCGATCGGGCTGTGCTGAGCGTGACCAACAACGGCGCACCAAACGCGCGCTCAGCTGCCTCCGAAGCAGAAGCCCTGCCTGCCGTGGCAGGTTCGGGGCTGGCGGGCCTGCGCAACCGCTTGGAAGGGATTAACGGTAGCCTGACCGTGGAGCGTGCCGGGGCAGCATTCACACTCACTGCCGCTGTGTCATTACGCGCCGGGGAGGGCGCAGGGACCGTCGAGGGTGCTAGGACCACGGAGAGGACCGAAGCCGATGCCTAAAATCCGAGTGATCGTGGCCGATGATGAGCGCCTCCTGCGCGACGCCCTCCAAGCAATTCTCAGCCTGCACGAGGATCTGGAGGTTGTGGCCGTTGCCGCCGATGGGGCCGAAGCGGTTGCACAGATTGCGCGCTTTACCCCGGATGTGGCCGTGCTGGATCTTCAGATGCCCACACTTGATGGAATAGCGGTGACGGAGCAATCTGCCAAAGATTCGCCGGGCACGCGATGCATGATTCTCACCTCGCACGCCAGGCCCGGCTACCTCAAACGCGCGTTGGCTGCTGGCGCACGAAGCTTCATTCCCAAAACTACCTCCGCCGATGATCTCGCTGCGATTATCCGGCGGGTTCACGACGGCCAGCGCTACGTTGATCCTGAGCTGTCAGCCGAGGCCATTGCGGCAGGGGATTCACCCCTGACCGCGAGGGAAGCGGACATCCTTGAGATGGCCTCTCAGGGAACGCCCATCGATGAGATCGCCGCCCGCGCGCACTTGAGCAAGGGAACCGTGCGTAACTACCTGTCCAGCGCGGCGATCAAGCTTGACGCCCCGAACCGGCATGTAGCTGCCGAGATAGCTCGGACCAAGGGCTGGATCTAGGTACCACTGGGCACCCTTCATCGGCGACAACCCGCGAAACCGGGACCTTAGCCGCACTCGCAGCCCACAACGTGGTGTGCAGCACAGGTATTTTCACGGCAATCTACGTGACAATACATGCAGGGCCCGGGTCTCCCCATAGGCTATGAGAGTAGTAAGGCACACCTAACAAGGAGACGCACAATGGCTGGTGCACCAATTACGCCCGCAACAACATCCCAGATCCACACGGACCTACTCTCAGACCTGCCGATCATCCGTGAGGCAACCACGAGCCGCGTGGTGGTCAACAACGATATTCTTCGCTTCGTCCTGTTCTCGTTCGATGCGGGACAACTCCTGACCGAACATGCCAGCCCCAAGGCAGTGATCGTCCAGCTCCTGACTGGAAAGCTGGAGTTCACGGTGGCGGGGCAAACGAGCGAACTAGCCCCGGGGGATATCGTGTATCTGGCCCCGGGAGATCGCCACGCACTCACGGCCGTCGAGCCTTCGCACATGGCCCTTACCATGGTCAACGTGGATGGCGAGGACAATCAATGACCTCCCATGAGAGCACAAAAGGCGGCCGTTCGGGGCCCGAAGAAAAGCGCCTGCAAGGCCACTGGCTCTTGGCCAAGATGGGCAAACGGGTCCTGCGCCCCGGGGGAGTGGAGATGACGCGGCGGATCCTCAAGGCAGCGGCTCCGGCCAGCTCTGATCGCATCGTCGAATTCGGCCCCGGCGTGGGCAAGACGGCCGAATACCTTCTGGCCGCCAGCCCCGCCAGGTACTGGGGCGTGGACGTTCGCAAGGTTGATGACAATCCGATGGACGATGTGATCGCAGGCCATCCGCACGCGGAGCTGGTTAATGCCGATGCGCGAGCTACTGGCTTACCTGATGGCTGCGCTACTCTGGTTGTTGGCGAGGCCATGCTGACGATGCAGTCCAATGATGGCAAGAGCGACATCATGCGCGAGGCGTACCGCATCCTCGCTCCCGGCGGCAGATACGCCCTCCACGAGATGGGCTTTAAGCCAGACACTCCCGATTCTGCGGTTGCGGCCGTCCAGAAGAGCCTCTCCCAGACGATCAAAGTTGGCGCCAGACCCCTCCCGATGGCCGAATGGGCGCGCCTGTTGGAGGGCGCTGGCTTCCGCGTGGAGTTCACCACCATGAACAAGATGGCGCTACTCGAAGTTCGGCGCGTTATCGCGGACGAGGGGCTACTGGGTGCCCTCAAGATCGCCAGCAACGTTGCGCGCAACCCCGCGGCGCGCAAGCGGATCTTCGCCATGAGACGCACGTTCAAGCGCCACCAGCAGTATCTGTGTTCCGTTGGGCTTGTCGCCGTTAAGCCCTAGTTGACGGGCGAGGAACGTGGAGAGTCCGTCGTCGCTTGGACAGCCATGACGGCTTCCTCATCCTCAACAATTCGAGCAAGCTCGATTGCGTTCGGATTTCGTCGTCGTCGTCGTCGAAAAAATAACGACGACGGCGGAGCCCCACGTACTAGAGCGCGAGCGCGGCCGAAACGTCCTCCTTGAAGCGCTCTAGGCGATCGGCAGCCGCTGACTTCGTGGCCTGCACATCACCCTCCACTGGAAGGTAGACCTCGAGATAGCACTTGACCTTCGGCTCCGTGCCGGACGGGCGGATGATCACACGGTCGTGGGCCTTCGTGAACCACGCGATGCCATCGGTGGGGGGCAGCTCGGGCGAACCCTCACTCAGATCCCACACGCGCGAAACGGGCGAGCCGGCAAGCTCGGTGGGGGGAGTAGCGCGAACCTTCGCCATGGTGGCGGGGATGATGGAGAGGTCATCCACGCGAACTGTGACAGGGCCGGAAAGGTACACCCCGTGCTTGGTGTAGAGCCGGTCCAGTTCCCCAATCAGATTTGAGCCACGATCGCGGAGCTTGGAGGCCAGAACTGCCAGAAGGATGCCAGCCGAGAGGCCGTCCTTGTCACGAACCGCGGAGGGGTTCACACAAAAGCCGATTGCTTCCTCGTAGCCGTAGGCGATGTGCGGGGTCCGGGCAATCCACTTGAATCCCGTGAGGGTGGATTGGTAGGCCAATCCGTGCGCGCCGGCGATCTGCTCCAGCATGCGCGAGGACACGATGGAGGAGGCGAAGGTGGGAGTGCCCGATTCGAGAACCGCACCGGGTGCGATGAACTCGCCCAGTAGCGATCCGATCTCATCGCCGGACAGCTGGCGCCACGCTCCCTGATCGGGAACTGCGGCAGAGCAACGATCCGCGTCCGGATCGGAAGCAATGACGATATCGGCCTTGATCGAGGCGGCAAGCTTCTTCGCTAAGTCCAGAGCGCCCTGCTCCTCCGGGTTGGGGAAGGGAACGGTGGGAAAATCGGGATCTGGCGAACACTGCTCGGCCACCTCGGTCACGTTCTCGAAACCGGCGGCGGCGAAAATGCGGCGCATGATCGGCGTGCCCACACCATGCATGGCCGTATACACGATCTTGATATCGCGCGAGTAGGCCGCTGGGACTAGCTTCGCGGTTTCGGTGATGTAGGCATCGATGACTTCTTCGCCGATCGTGCCATATGTGGTGGCCAGTGCGATCTCACTAGCCGGTGGGGCCGCGGCGATTCGTTCGGCTATCTGCGCATCGGCCGGGGGAACTAGCTGGACACCCTTACCGAATTCATCGGCGCAGCGGCCACCAAGGTAGACCTTGTAGCCGTTGTCTTGGGCGGGATTGTGCGAGGCGGTCACCATCACGCCGGCGTCCGCGTTCAGGTGCTGGACGGCGAACGCCAGGAGAGGCGTGGGAAGTTCGCGTGGCATGATGAGCGCACGGATACCGGCGGCGGCCGCGATGGCTGCCGTATCCTCGGCAAACTCCCGCGAGTGGTAGCGGGCATCGTTGCCAATCAGGAGGAGGGCGTCGGGGCCAGCGTTATCGAGCAGGTAGCTGACAAGGCCGGCTGCGGCGCGGCGTACAACGGCGCGATTCATCCGGTTGGGTCCACCGGCCATGGCTCCTCGAAGGCCGGCTGTTCCGAATTGCAAGGTCCCATCAAAGCGATCCGAGAGTTCTTGGGTGGCGCTCGCGGCCCCGGACTCCGCCGATTCGAGAAGGGCGCTGAGCTCCGTGCGATCCTCTTCGGAGGGATCGTGGGCGATCCAATCCTGAACCTCAGTGACGTTGTAGCTCATGCATGTTCCTTTTCAATTCGTGTGATGACATCTGCGAGAAGGCGGGAGATACGCGGGCCAGCGGCGCGGCCTGCCTCTAGAACTTCCGCGTGGTTGAGCTGGCCGGGAGCGAATCCGGCTGCGTGATTGGTAACTAGAGAGATCCCGAGCACCTCCATTCCAGCTTCCCGGGCTGCGATGGTTTCCAGAGCCGTGGACATCCCCACCAGATCGGCGCCGAGCAGGCGCGCCATCTTAACCTCTGCCGGAGTCTCATAATGAGGTCCGGGGAACTGTGCGTACACGCCTTCTGGAAGGTCCGGGTCTACCTCGTGGGCCAGCGCGCGCAGGCGGGAGGAGTAGGCATCGGTAAGGTCAACGAAGTGAGCGCCCTCGATCGGGGAAGTAAAGGTGAGGTTCAGATGATCGCGGATCAGGACGGGCGTTCCGGGCCCCCACTCACCCACAGTGCTTCCGCATCCGTTGGTGAGGACGGCAATTGTGGCGCCGCAAGCGGCGGCGGTTCGGATGCCGTGTGCTACGGCCGCCACGCCTTTTCCTTCGTAATAGTGTGTGCGCGCCCCGAGCACAAGCGCGTGGTGGCCGCTCTCAAGCGTGAGGGAGGTGAGAGATCCAGAGTGTCCCGCCACGCCTGATACTGAGAACCCGGGAACGTCCGACGCCGGGATTGTAGCAACAGGTTCGCCGATCAGCTCGGCTGCGCCACCCCAGCCAGATCCGAGAACGAGGGCAATATCGTGGTGGTCAACCCCCGTGCGCCTCGAGATTACATGAGCTGCCTCGTGAGCAAGCTGTTCAACATCTGTTGTTGTCATACGGTAATGGTAGCTTGCTTAGTAGCATGGTTCCATGAACGTATCCGAGTTGGCCGCACACCTTGTCAATATCCCGTCCGAATCTGGCAATGAGCGCGAGATCGCGGACTTTGTGGAGGGGCGATTGCGTGCCAATCCGTTGCTCGAGGTGCTGCGAGATGGCGATGCCGTGCTGGCGCGGACCAACGGAGGGAAGAGGACTCGGGTCATTCTTGCGGGTCATCTGGATACCGTTCCCATAGCGAACAACGTTCCGGGGACGATGGCCGAAGGCGGCGTAACCCTGTGGGGGCGCGGCAGCGTGGATATGAAATCCGGCTGTGCCGTGTTCCTCAAGGTGGCGGAGGAACTTGTGGCGTTGCCACGCATGGATATCACGTGGATCTTCTACGATCACGAGGAGGTAGCCGCCGAACTCTCGGGCCTGGGGCGCGTGGCGCGTCACCATCCCGAGTGGCTGCACGCCGATCTGGCGGTGCTGGGGGAGCCAACAAATGGTCAGATCGAAGGCGGATGCAATGGCACGATGCGGCTGAACCTTGTGTCCCGGGGAAAATCGGCACATTCGGCGCGGCCGTGGATGGGGGAAAATGCCGTACACGCGCTGGGAGAGCCGCTGCGGCGGCTGGAGGAGTGGGGGCCATCCGTTCACACCGTTGGCGGGTTGGACTTCACCGAATCCTTGCTGGCCGTGGGGATTTCCGGAGGCGGCGCGCGAAACTCGGTGCCTGATGAGGCGACGCTGATCGTGAACTTCAGATTCGCCCCCGATCGCACCCAGAGCGATGCAGAAGCATACGTCCGGTCCCTGTTTGAGGACGTGGCATTAGACATCACCGTGACGGACAGTGCTCCTGCCGCCGAGCCGGGGATGGATCATCCTGAGTTTGATAGGCTGTCGGACCTCCTACGGGAGCAAGGGGCGGGGGAGCCAGTGGCGAAGCTGGGGTGGACGGACGTGGCCCGATTCTCCGCTCTGGGTGTCCCCGCCATCAACTGCGGTCCAGGAGATGCGTTGCTGTCCCATCGCGTGGATGAAGCGTGTCCCGTGGCCCAGATTGAGAATATGTACAACGTGTTCACCCAATGGTTGGAAACCAGTGAGAAGATGGAATTATGACGTCTGAATCTTCAACCTACCGCCGTGGCCCCATGTTTGCTCGGGGAGACAACATTCCGCCGCTGACCGCCGATGCCTCGCTGCTGGCACCCGAACAGGGGTCAGCATGGTCGCGGCAAGACCCGTGGAGGGTCATGCGAATTCAGGCAGAGTTCGTGGAGGGCTTCGGCTCTTTGGCCGAACTTGGGCCGGCCGTATCTGTGTTCGGTTCGGCACGTGAGGCGGCGGGTTCTCACCTGTACACCATGGCCACCGATGTGGGCAGGCGCCTGTCACAGGAGGGACTCGGCGTGATCACCGGTGGAGGTCCGGGGATTATGGAGGCGGCTAACAAGGGTGCGCACGAAGCCGGTGGTACCTCGGTTGGTCTGGGTATTGAGCTCCCCTTCGAACAGGGAATGAACCCCTACGTGAATCTGGGCATCAGCTTCCGGTATTTCTTCGTGCGCAAGACGATGTTCGTCAAGTATGCGCTGGGCTTTGTTGTCATGCCTGGCGGATTCGGCACACTCGATGAGCTGTTCGAGGCCGTGACCCTCGTACAAACAGGGAAGGTCCAGTCCTTCCCAATCGTCCTTGTGGGCACGTCATACTGGGGTGGCCTTGTGGATTGGATTCGTGAACGTTTGGTGGGCGAAGGCATGGCAGCTGCCCGTGATGCGGATTTGATAACGGTTGTTGATACGGCCGAGGAGGCTGTGGAAGCCGTGACACGTGGAATCCACGAGTTGGCGGTGGGCAACCGGAGCCGTGCCGCCGAAAATGGCGGTGCTCCTGCCACATCAACGAACTCAGGGTTCGGTAAGCGCACCAAATAGATACTCAGTAGTTTCGGGCAAATTCGGGGCGGTCCCGGTATAATGGCAGATGTTGTCGGTGCCACACCGCCGACGGGAAGGATGAGACATGGCAGCCATGAAGCCTCGTACGGGAGATGGTCCCCTCGAAGTAGAGCGTGAAGGGCGCGGCATTGTTGTTCGTATCCCTGTGGACGGCGGCGGCAGGTTAGTTCTTGAATTGAACGATGCCGAAGCCGCGGGGCTCAAGGAGGCTCTTGAATCAATAGAGAAGTAAACAGACTTCGAAGTTTCGTGGTGAGGGAGGAAAGCTACCGGCTTTCCTCCCTCACTGTGCTTCTACCGCAAAGAACTTTCTACCGCAAAGAAGCGAGAAGCAGCCCGTCCCCAACGGGGATGAGCGAGGTGCGCAGGTCCGCCGATTCCATGAGCTCGCGATTGAGATCGCGGATGGCCACAACGTCTTCCTCACGCCGCGCCGGGTCTGCCACGCGCCCGTGCATGAGGGCATGTGCGATGATCAGCACTCCGCCTGGACGGAGCATACGTAGCGCTTCGTTGACGTCGCCGCTCATCTCAAGCGGAGCGCCATCGAGAAAGACGAGGTCATAGGACCTATCAGCCAGCCGGGGAAGAATGTCCGCGCTAGGTCCGTTGATGATGCGCGCGCGGCCGGGCCGAATCCCGGCCTTCCGGAAACGCTCTTTAGCGCTGTGTTGTGCCTCGGATTCCACATCGATTGTGGTGAGCATGATGTCGGACGACGATCGCAGCAAATACAGGCCGGAAACGCCAGTTCCCGTCCCTACCTCAACCGCCGAGCGGACCTTAGTGGCGGCAGCGAACAGGCCAAGAAATGAGCCGGTTGCAGGGGAGATGCAGGTGATGTCATATTCGCGGGCATCTTCGCGTGCCCGAGCGGTGATGGAATCCTCGACGCATACGTCTTCGGCATACGCCCACGATTGAGTCTGCTCGCCCGCCATTTTTCTCCCTTCAAACAACTCCCAGCTAATACTACAAGGCGGGCACCGGTTTCCCAGCCAATTGACTGGATTTCCGGTGCCCGCCTTCAGCGTAGGTAGGGCTACCTAGACCGGAGCCACCCCAAGGTTGCGCCCGGCAAGGTTGCGGGAGCGATGTGCGAGTGTCTGCGCAATCTTGCGAAGCTCGCTTTGAGCGGGCGAATCGCCATCGGCAATGGCCCACGGCTTGCCGGTATCTCCGCCTTCGCGAACCTCAGTTTCGAGCGGGATCTCTCCAAGAAGCGGAACCTCGTATCCCAGCAGGCTCGACAGCTGGCCGGCAACAATCTGCCCGCCGCCGGTACCGAAGATGGCGTTCTTCGAGCCATCGGGCATGGTCATGTAGGACATGTTCTCGATAACGCCCACAACGTTTTGCTCGGTAGCCTTGGCGATTTGGCCGGCACGCTCAGCAACCTCAGCCGCTGCAGTTTGAGGCGTGGTGACAACCAGAACCTCAGAGTTCGGGATCAGCTGGGCAACGGACAGCGCGATATCGCCGGTGCCTGGCGGAAGGTCAAGAAGGAGGACGTCTAGATCGCCCCAGTACACATCGGCGAAGAACTGCTCAAGCGCACGGTGGAGCATCGGGCCGCGCCACACCACGGGGGAGTTGTCCTCCATGAACATGCCAATGGAGATCACCTTCACGCCGTGCGCGACGGGGGGAATGATCATGTCATTGATGCCCTGCGGCGGTGTTTCAACACCCAGCATGCGCGGGATAGAAAAACCGTAGATATCGGCGTCAACAAGCCCAACCTTCAGGCCTTCAGCAGCGAGAGACGCGGCTAGGTTCGCCGATACGGACGATTTGCCCACGCCGCCCTTACCTGAGGCGATGGCGTACACCTTGGTGAGCGAATCCTTTGCAGCAAAGGGAACTTTTCGCTCGGGTTCGCCGCCGCGCAGCTTGGACTGAAGCGCTGAGCGCTGTTCTTGGTTCATCGAGCCCATCGTGACGTTCACCGCGGTGATGCCTTCGAGCTTGCTGACGACTTCCTTGACATCGGATGCAATCGTTTCGCGAAGCGGGCACCCAGCCGTAGTGAGAAGAATGTGGACCGACGCCACGCCTGCATCACTCACATGGACATCTTCAACCATGTCCAATTCGGTGATGGGGCGCCGAAGCTCGGGATCGATAACGTTCTCGAGACTCTTGCGGATCTCATCGGGGGTAATCATGCTTCCATGCTACCCGCCATGGCCTGACGCATGCGAACACAGGTGGCGGCTCACAGGGCCGTTAGTCCCACGTCAAGCCGTGGCCAGAACTCAGCTACTCTCCGGATTCGGCAGCCCCCTTGTGGAGCGCCTCCAGTTCCTCTTGCAACTGCGCAATTCTCTCATCGCGTTCGGCAATCCGCTCTTCACTATCGCGTTCTAGCTCAGTGAGCGCATCGCGAAGTTCCGAGCGGACAAAATCGCGGGTTGCCACTTCGCCAAGGGATTGGCGAAGCCCGGCAATCTCCCGCAGGAGATACTCGGTATCGGCGAGGTTACGCTCAACATTCTGGCGGTCTTGTTCCGCGATCACTCGGTCACGATCATCCTGCCGGTTCTGAGCCAGCAGAATGAGAGGTGCCGAATAGGAGGCTTGGGTGGAGAACGCCAGATTCAACAGGATGAACGGGTAAGGATCCCACGCGTACTTTTGCGCGAAGGCCACGAGCACCACGTTCGTGGTGACCCACACGATCACGAATACCGTCATGTACAGGATGAAACGGGGGCTTCCCATAAAGCGTGCGGTGGACTCGGCAAACTTACCGAAGGCGTCAGGATCAGATTGGCGTTTGCGCCGCCGCTTTTGAGTATCGAGGGGCGTATCGAAGCTGTCCGGTTCGCTGGTTCCTCCACGGAAGCGCTCAGCCATGGCGTGCCTCCAATGCTTCGTCTGTTTCCTCTTCGTTTGCCTCGCGCCAATCCTCTGGCAGGAGGTGATCTAGCACGTCGTCCACGGAAACCGCTCCCAGAAGCAGCCCGTCATCCGCCACTGGGACGGCCGTCAGATTGTAGGTTGCCAGAAGCCTCGTAATGGTGCCGATCCCGTCACTTGGGCTCACAGCATCCACGTCCGTGTCAAGGATGGATCCAATCATGGTGGAGGGTGGTTCTCGCAGTGCACGTTGAAGGTGGACAACCCCAAGAAAGCGGCCCGTGGGTGTTTCTAGTGGAGGGCGGCACACGAACATGATGGCCGCCAGAGCGGGCGGGGTATCGGCCCTCCGTGCCATCGCAAGCGCCTGGGCGATGGTTGCATCTGGCGGAAGGATGATGGGATCGGAGGTCATGAGGCCGCCGGCCGCTCGCTCATCGTACGTGAGCAGGCGCCGAACATCGCGTGCTTCCTCAGGTTCCATCTGTTCCAAGAGTTCAGCAGCTTGTTCTGTTGGCAGATCGGCCACCAGATCCGCAGCGTCATCAGGCTGCATGACATCCAGAACGTCCGCCGCTCGATCAATGCCCAGCGCGGTGAGGATGCTCGCCTGATCGTCTGATCCCAGTTCCTCCATGACGTCCGCCAAGCGTTCGTCGGTCAGTTCATGGGCCACGGCCTGCATACGATCGGACGGCAGATCGCGCAGAACGTCCGCAACGTCCGCCGGTTTGAGACCGACGATCTGCGAAAGGATCGAGGACACTCCTTGATTTGGAGCCGGCCTCATCAGCCCACTGACCTGAGAGACCGGAACCGTGAGTGTGCGGCTCCCTCCGGTGCTCTTCTTATCTGTCCGGATGAACAGGGTAGTGAGCTGCCATTCGCGCCCGCGTACGTTGGAGATGGCGGCGTCCAGAACCGTACCGGATTCGCCCGTCTCCTTGAGCGTGATCGTGCGTTCCAACAGTTCAGCCAATACGAGGGTTTCGGCGGGACGTTGAGCAAACCGGCGCATGTTGACCAGCCCGGTGGAGATGACCTGGCCGTTATCGATCGACGTGACACGAGTCAGCGGCAAGAAGACACGCCGCCTCCCACCAACCTCTACGACGAGCCCCACAGCCATGGGGTCGCCCCGAAATCGCAGGAGCACCACCACGTCATAGACTGTCCCCACTTTGTCACCTATGGGGTCAAAGACGGGACTTCCCACGAGCCGGGCAGTGTAGACCAGCTTCTTGGCAGGGGAGTGTGTAGATGCCGAACGTGCCACGATGCCTCCTCGTAGACTTTGAGCCATTAAACCCGGGCAACCATCACATGCTAAGCGTTGATGGAGCGGATCCACGCTTCAACATCGGCGATGGTGCGCGGAATGGACTCGGAGAGCCGAATGGCACCTGTTTCGGTCACGAGGATGTCATCCTCGATGCGTACGCCAATGCCGCGGTAGCGCTCGGGCACCTTGAGATCGTCCTCGCGAATATAGATTCCCGGTTCGATCGTAAAGCACATGCCGGGCTCTAATTCGGCATCCAGATACATTTCCTTGCGAGCAAGCGCGCAATCGTGCACATCAATACCAAGGTGATGCGAGGTGCCGTGAGGCATCCAGCGGCGGTGCCACTGGTTCTCCGGAAGTAGCGATTCTGCGGCGGTTCCGGGCAACGCCCCCCACTTCTCGAGGTGTTCGGCAACCACCTCCATGGCTGCGGCATGGACATCGCGGAACTTGCAGCCGGGCTTCTGCGCTTCGGCCAAGGCACGTTCGGCCGCGTCTAGCACCGCCTGATACACCTCCGCCTGAGCATCGCTGAACGTGCCGGACACGGGTAGAGTTCGCGTGATATCGGCGGTGTAGAGCGAATCCACTTCGATGCCGGCATCCACCAGGATCAGCTGGCCTGCCTCAAGCGGCCCATTATTGTCAATGAAGTGCAAAGTGTTGGCGTGGTTGCCGGCCGCGGCGATCGTGTCATAGCCCAGCCCATTGCCTTCTTCGCGGGCCTTGGCCCCGAACGCGCCTTCCACAACGCGTTCTCCGCGATGATGCGACAGGGCGCGGGGGAACGAGGCAATGATGTTGTCGAAGCCCTCCCGGGTGCGATCCACCGCCTTCTGCATTTCAGCTGCTTCCCATGCGTCCTTCCGCAGGCGGATTTCGCTGAGCGCCTCGGACAGTTCGGCGTCCGCTTCTTCAGCGCCTTCGGCTATCTGCTCGCGTTCGCGTAGCTCCTGCACCTGAGATTCGATGCGTGCGTCCGATTGGGGTACAACGCGTAGGCTGACCTGCCCTTTGCCCAGATCCTTGGACAGGGCATCGGACAGATTATCGCTGGAATCGCAGCGTAGTCCCGTCATTGTGGACATTTCTTCGAGGGTTGGCCGGGCGCCCACCCAGAATTCGCCATAGCGCGAATCCGCGTAGAATTCCTCCGAGGTGCGTGGAGCACACGGATGGAAGTACAGCGTTGCCTCGTGGCCGCCCTCAACGGGGTTGAGAACCAGAACTGCATCCGGTTCAAGCTCAGCGCCGAGCCCCGTCATATGGGCGAAGGCGGAATGCGCACGGAATCGATAATCGCAATCGTTGTTCCGCACTTTGTAACCGCCAGCAGGAATCACCAGCCGCTCGCCAGGGAACCGTTCGGAGACCAGTTGATGACGGGCTGCCAGATAATCGGCAACCTCGCTGCGTTCCACCGTTGAAACGCGAGGCCCCCAATCTTCCCCGATGAACTCCCGGAAAGCGGAGCTTGTGGGTTGTTGTGACCTATTATTTCCACGGCTCTTCATATCTTCCTTTGTCATGGGGCCATTCTTCCACCAACTCGCCAACTTCGCTTGCCTCGGTTGGCCACGTGGGAAGAAACACGTGGGTGTGAGGGCGGGCGTTGCGGGGGAGGCCTCGCCGTCGTCGTCCATTATTGCCGACGACGACGAACGCACCCTCGCCATAGAACGGTGGCATCGCGTTCCACAAACTGGAATGAGTCAAACTGCAGGTAACACGAGCCGTTTCCCGGGCGAAGGGCCTAACTGGGACGAAAACGGGGCTACATAGCCATGGGACTTAGGACCTATCCCTGTGCTCCTGTGAGCGTCAGGGAAGGATACCCTTATGTGACTTGCTCCTCACTCACCCCTCTGTGATTGCGATATCGTAAATGAATTAAGTAACGTGGGAAGTACGTTAATGCGAGTAAGGATGACCTTACTGAGCACCACGCACGACACACAGGAGACGCACATGCGCCGTTCTTTGCTTGCTACCCTCGCAGGTAGCGCACTCATTCTTTCTGCTTGCGGATCCAATGGGGATTCAACAGAAGAAGAGACCACCCCGGCTGGCGATGCTTCAACGATTGAGATTGAAGACAACAATGGCACGCACGAGGTTCCGGTTCCGCCCACGAGCGTGGTGGCTACCGACAACCGTACATTTGAAACACTTTATGACTGGGATGTGGATATCGCCGCAGCGCCCATGCCACTGATGCCCAGCACCGTAGGTTACATCGATGATGAGAACATCGTTGATCTCGGCTCGCATCGGGAACCAGATCTGGAACCCATCGTTGAGGTGAATCCTGATGTGATCATCAACGGTCAGCGCTTTACTCAGTACCATGACGATTTCGTTGAGTTGGCACCGGATGCCTCCATCATCGAACTTGATCCACGTGATGGCGAGCCCTTCGATACTGAGCTGAAGCGCCAGATCACCACGCTGGGTCAGGTTTTCGATAAGGAATCTGAGGCCGAGGCGCTCAATGGCGATCTGGACGCCGCCGTGGAGCGGGTTACCTCCGCCTACGATCCTGAGCAGACCGTCATGGCTGTCAACACCTCCGGTGGAGAAATTGGCTTCATCGCGCCGGGCGTTGGCCGCGCGATCGGACCGCTGTATGACGTGCTTGGCCTGACCCCCGCCCTTGAGGTGGAAGGTTCTTCGGACGATCATCAGGGCGATGATATTTCGGTTGAGGCTATTGCCGATTCGAACCCTGACTGGATCCTTGTGATGGACCGCGACGCGGCAGTTGCCGCTGACGATCCCGAGTATTCGCCAGCCAACGAACTTCTGGAATCCTCCGAGGCACTCGCCAATGTGACGGCCGTGCAAGAGGGCCAGATCGTGTACATGCCTGCTGATACGTACACCAACGAAGGTATCCAGACATACACGGAATTCCTCAACGATTTCGCGGATGCGCTTGAAGCCGCGAACTAAGGAATAACGCGATCACCGGCGGCGAGCCGTGCCCCTTAAAGGCTCGCCGCCGGTCCACCATGTTCGGAGATAACTGATGACAACAACCGTCAAGGCCGGCAAGCTGTTTGATTGGAAGCTGGCAATCGGCGTGGTTGCCGTGGCGGGGCTTCTGCTCCTATCGCTGTATACGGGCGTTTACGATGTGCGTCATGGAGACGACGGTTCCATGATGTTTTCCGTGACCCGAATTCCGCGGACCGTTGCGCTTCTGCTTGCCGGGGCGGCCATGGCAATGTGCGGTCTGGTCATGCAACTGCTCACGCAAAACCGCTTCGTTGAGCCCACCACCACGGGCACCACCGAATGGGCGGGGCTTGGCCTGCTCTTCGTCATGATCCTGTTTCCCGGTGCCAGCATCACGGTCCGAATGATCGGGGCCGTGATCTTTGCATTTGTGGGGACGATGGTGTTTTTCGCATTCTTGCGGAGGGTATCGCTGAAATCCTCACTCATCGTGCCGATTATCGGCATCATGCTGGGTGCTGTGGTGGGGTCCATCTCCACCTTCGTGGCGCTTCGTGCCGATGCTCTGCAGAATCTGGGGGTGTGGTTTGCCGGTAGCTTTACATCGGTGCTGAAGGGGAACTACGAGATCCTGTGGATCGTGGCCTTCGTAGTGCTTGCCGTGTTTGTGGTTGCTGATCGCTTCACCGTGGCCGGGCTAGGCAAGGAAATCGCCACAAACGTGGGGCTCAACTATGATCGGGTGATTCTGCTAGGCACAGTGCTCGTGGCGATCGCTACCGGGGTGGTGACGGTGGTGGTAGGCAACCTGCCCTTCCTTGGGCTGATAGTTCCCAACATCGTGTCCATGATCCGAGGCGACGATCTGCGATCCAACCTCCCGTGGGTGTGCCTGTTGGGCATCGCGATTGTGACCGTGTGTGATCTGGTGAGCCGAACCATCATTTCCCCGTTCGAAGTGCCGGTTTCCCTTATTTTGGGAGTACTGGGCGCTGCCGTGTTTATTACGCTGCTGCTGGGCCAGCGGCGCAGGATGAGCTGAGAGAGGGAAACATGACTCAGGCACTCAAGGCCAGCAAGCCGGCCGAAGCCGCTGAGCGGAGTTCGGCGGCACTTCCCTCAAAGAAGGCGCGGCGCAGGTTCGTCATCTTCACAACAATTCTTAGTGTGTTGGCCGTAGGCTTCGCGTTCGGAATTCTCATGCTAGACAACCCGATGCCGTTTGGCTCTGATGGATTCAAACGCATCGCAAAAATGCGCATGACGAACGTGACCGTCATGCTGATCGTGGCCTTCTGCCAAGCAATGGCCACCGTGTCCTTCCAGACCATCACAAACAACCGCATCATCACCCCGTCCATCATGGGCTTTGAATCGCTGTACACCGTGATTCAAACCAGCTCTGTGTACTTCCTTGGCGTGGCGGGAGTGGTGGCACTTCAAGGGCGCGGCCAGTTTGTGCTGCAAGTGGCCGTGATGGTGGTTCTGGCTCTGCTCCTCTACGGCTGGTTGCTGCGGGGGCGGTACGGCAATCTCCAAATCATGCTCCTGGTGGGCATCATCATCGGGGGAGGCCTAGGCTCTGTTTCCAGCTTTATGCAGAGGTTGATGACGCCGAGTGAGTTCGATGTTCTGACAGCGAGGATGTTCGGGTCCATCTCCAACGCGGATGCGGACTACCTGCCAATCGCGATCCCGCTGTGCCTCATAGCCGGCGGGGCGCTCTGGATGAAGTCGCGTCACCTCAACCTCATGGCGCTGGGGCGTGACACGGCTGTTGGGCTGGGGCTCAACTACAAGCGCGAACTCATGCAGGTGTTGTTCTTCGTGTCCATCCTCATGGCGGTATCCACCGCGTTGATCGGGCCAATGACATTCCTCGGGTTCCTTGTGGCCACCTTGTCCTACCAATTCGCCGATACCTACGATCACCGCAAGATCTTCCCAATCGCCGTGCTGGTGGGCTTTGTGGTGCTCACCGGCGCCTACTTCGTGATGAAGAATGTTTTCTATGCCCAGGGTGTTGTTTCCATCATCATTGAGATGGTTGGCGGCGTCACCTTCCTCATTGTTATGCTCCGAAAGGGCCGTCTATGATCTCCCTGACTGACGTCAAGAAAGTCTATTCCTCAACCGTGACCATTGGGCCGGTTGACTTGGAAATCCCGCAGGGTGGTATTACGGCGCTGGTGGGTCCGAACGGGGCCGGCAAATCCACGCTGCTCACGATGATCGGGCGCCTGCTTGGGATGGATTCTGGCACCATCGATGTAGCCGGATACGATATCGCCTCAACAAAATCCCGTGATCTCGCAAAGATCCTCTCCATCCTGCGGCAGGAAAACCATTTTGTCACGCGCTTGACCGTGCGCCAGCTCGTGGGCTTCGGGCGTTTCCCCTATTCGCAGGGGCGGCTCACGGCCGAAGATGAGAGGATCGTGAGCCAAGCCATCGATTTCTTGGATCTGACGGAGCTTGAGGGGCGCTATCTTGACCAGCTGTCAGGAGGGCAGCGTCAGCGAGCCTACGTTGCCATGGTGCTCAGCCAAGATACTGAGTTCATTCTGCTGGATGAGCCGCTGAACAACTTGGATATGAAGCATTCGGTGGACATGATGAAGCACCTGCACGAGGCCGCCACCACCACGGGGCGCACGATCATCATCGTGCTCCACGATATTAACTTTGCCGCTAGCTATGCGAACTACATTTGCGCGATGAAGGACGGGTGCGTGGCGGAATTCGGGCGCCCCGAAGAGATCATGCAGCCTGATACCCTCACGAGGATCTTCGATACGCCCGTCAACGTGATCGATGGGCCGAGCGGTCCACTTGCATGCTATTACTAGAGCGGGCGTGCTAATACTAGAGCATGAGAATTGATCCCCACACGCACACGACTCGCTCCGATGGGCGCTCAACTCCGGCCGAGCTGATGCGTGAGGCGGGCCAGGCGGGCATTGACATGATCGGGCTGACCGATCACGACACGGTGGCCGGCTGGGATGTGGCGGCGCGCGGCGTGGGGGCCAGCGGGGTGGCGCTTATTCGCGGCATGGAGATTTCCGCGATGTACCACGGGATCACCTTGCATATGCTCGGGTATCTTTTCGATCCGGACAACTCGGCGATTCAGCGCCACGTCCGGGAGGTGCGCGATTCACGGGTCAACCGGGCGAGGGACATGGTGGATCGGCTCTCGCGTGACTTCCCGATCACGTGGGCGGATGTTCAGCGGCACATCGAACCGGGGGCAACGGTGGGCCGCCCGCACATCGCGGATGCGTTAGTGGAAGCCGGGGTGGTGCCCGATCGGGGCGCGGCGTTTACCGATCTCTTAAGGGCCAGCTCGCCATACTATGTGTGGCATCAAGCGGCAGAGGCCTCCGAGGCCATCGAGTGGATCAACGGGGCTGGTGGACGCGCGGTTTTCGCCCATCCGGCGGCGCCCCATCGCAACCGAATCGTCCCTCCCGAGGCCTTTGAAGAGTTCGCGGAAGCTGGTCTGTTCGGAATAGAAATTGACCACCGCGATAACCTCGAATCTGCCAAGCCTGAGTTAGCGGCAATGGCTGATCGGTTGGGTCTCGCGCGATTTGGTTCCAGCGACTACCATGGGCTGGGCAAACCCAACCGCCTCGGTGAGAACACAACTTCTCAGGCGGTGATCGAAGCTCTTACCCAGAGCTGCCAACTGGAGGTTCTCTATCCGTGAGCGGATTTGATGGCGCACTCTTTGCGTCCACATTCACCACCCTTTTTGTTATCGCAGATCCGTTCGGCAACCTTCCGGTTTTCTTGGCTCTCACCTCGCGTATGACCCCGAAAGAGCGTAAGCGCGCCGCATGGCAGGCCACGCTTACCTCTCTTGCGGTCCTCACCGTATTCGGCCTATTCGGCCAATACATCCTCGGGTTCCTTCACATCTCAGTGGAAGCAATGCAGCTGTCTGGGGGCCTTCT
>NZ_JBQCZW010000005.1:58020-115148 GCF_052089425.1 Ancrocorticia sp.
GTACGCCAAAATCGGCGTTCAGGTGGATCTTGCGTAGGAGAGCCCGTACGGGTCAGGATTGGACCACTTACGAAGGTTCTGGACAAGGTATACCTGCTCCAAGGAGTACATAAGTGGTCCAACTAGGCCGCGTGAGCTACGATTCCTCGCCCTGTGGCCGGTTCACGCGGCGGCGCTTGCGGTTACGGCGCGGGGACGCCTGCCGATTCACGTTCTCTTCGGACTTGTGGGTGTCACGCGACTTGTGGGAGTCTCCTCGGCTATTCCCGCGGCGATCCTGTCCGCCTTGGCCCCCACGGCCACCGCGTCCACCCGAACGGCCGCCTCCACGCGAGCGGCTCTGGTTTCGCCCGGCGGATTTGCCGGTTTCTCCAAGATCCTCGAGTTTCTCAGCTGAGAGGCCTTCACGAGTGCGCTTTTCCACGGGCAGCGTGCCGGTGATGTCGGACGGGATATCAAGATCCGAGTACAGGTGCTCGGAGGTGTGGTAGGTTTCCACCGGCTCGGGGTAGCCCAAGTTGAGCGTGTTGTTGATGACGGCCCAACGGGGAATATCGTCCCAGTCAACGAACGTGACGGCCGTGCCGGAATGCCCGGCGCGTCCGGTACGCCCGATGCGGTGGATGTAAATCTTGTCATCCTCGGGGCACTGGTAGTTGATGACGTGGGTGACATCGTCAACATCGATGCCGCGGGCCGCAACGTCGGTGGCAACCAACACATCAACCTTGCCGTGCCGGAAGGCGCGAAGCGCCTGCTCACGGGCGCCCTGCCCGAGATCGCCGTGGAGGGCACCGGCGGCGAATCCGCGCTCTGCCAGGTCCTCAGCAAGGCGGGCGGCCGTGCGCTTGGTTCGCGTGAAGATGATGGTGAGGCCGCGCCCGCGCGCCTGAAGGATGCGAGCGACTACTTCCACCTTGTTGAGCGCGTGGCAGCGGTACACAACCTGACGGGTCGTTTTAACCGTGGCGCCCTGATCGGTGGGGTCCTGCGCACGAATGTGGGTGGGTTTGCTCATGTAGCGGCGCGCCATGGCCACCACGGGCCCGGGCATCGTCGCGGAAAACAGCATCGTGTGCCGGTGTGGAGGAGTCTTGGACAGGATCGTTTCCACGTCCTCCAAGAAGCCCAGATCCAGCATCTCGTCGGCCTCATCGAGAACCACGGTGCGAATGGCCGAAAGATCGAGAGAGCCGTGGCGCTGAAGATCAATCAAGCGCCCTGGCGTGCCCACCACGATTTCGGCGCCCTTCTTCAGGGCATCCTGCTGTGGCTCGTAGGCGCGGCCACCGTATACCTCCACGATGCGGACCTTGCGGTACTTGGCGGCCATGGTGATTTCTGCCGCCACCTGCTTGGCAAGCTCACGTGTAGGGAGAACAACGAGTCCTTGAGGCTTGCCCTGCTGGGCCTCGGGGATCGCATCCCAGCCGTCTTCGCCATGTCCTACAGTGGCTTCCAACATGGGAATGCCGAATCCGAGGGTTTTTCCCGTTCCCGTCTTGGCCTGCCCGATAATGTCATGACGGCGCAGTGCGACGGGAAGGGTGAGCGCCTGAATGGGGAAGGGGTGGATAATGCCCTTGTCATCCAATGCGTGAGTAATAGGTTCGGAAACCTCAAAATCTCTAAAAGTCTTCTGGTCGAGGCCTTCGCTATCGCCAGTAATGTCAGCTTTCGCTTCCCGAACTTCGGGAACTACAGCAGCCGATGAATCGACAATGCCGGAGCTTGTGCTCATTCAGTCATCCTTTTCTATAGGCGCGCGGTGCGCGCATGGCAGCCGATCGTAAATGGCCTATGAGAAACGAGACGACCGGGCAACCCGTATTCAGTTAATTCTAAGACAAACGCCCCGCATGATGACTGCGGGGCGTTTGGTTTCACACTATTGGTGGATTGTGATGTTCGCTAGTCGGTCACCAAACCGAAGCCCACCCGGCGGGTGTGCGCTGAAGCAACTTCCACATAGCCGATCGCATCGGCGGGGATCACGATAGACCGTCCAGAGGAATCGGACAGACGCAGCGGGGTACTCGACGCCATGGCTTCGTCGACCAACTTGTCCAGTTCTTCAGCCGTGATATCGATATCGAGGTTCAGTTCGCGCGCAACCTGGCGAACACCGATGTTGATTTCCATAAGGATCCTCCCGGGAACGTGTGACGCAGCGCGCCGTGGCGGCGCACGCGGTGCTTGTGTCAGCTTAGCGCCCCGAAGCCGCCGGAATTGTTCGATGAGTTGCCTGTTCATTGATGGCCGAATACGCGCACGCGTGGAAGAACTGCCCGTCTGCCCAAAAGATGGTGGAGGCCCGCGATAGAGTTTCGGCGTGGAGTTAAACAACGTGGATGAATCGCAAGCCCGCGCACTGAGCGCCGCCGTAGCCCCCTGCCGCCTGAGCGTTATCGGGGCGCCCGGCACCGGTAAAACATTCCTGCTCAGCTCGCTGGTTCAGCGCGAGGTGGCGGCTGCCCAGCGCGCTCCCCGTATCGCCGTATTAACTCAGGACAGGCGCGCGGCAACGTTGCTGCGCAATCAGATCTCCCGCGCGCTGGGAGGCATGCCGGAGACGATCAAAGTCCAAACGCTGACAGCCTTTTGCTACGCGCTCGTTCAGGGGTACGCGCACGCGGTCAACCGCAGCGATCCGGAACTCATTTCAGGACCTGATGAAGATTCTATTCTGGGTGAGATTCTGGCGGCTTCACCCGAATTGGAGTTTCCTTCTTTTGTCGACGACGAGGTACGCCGCCTTTCCAGTTTCCGGGAAGAGATCCGTAACCTCATCACGCGGGCTGCCGAACTCGGATATTCTGCCGAGGATCTCGACGGCCTCTCACGGGAGTATGCGGAGCCTATGTGGCATGCCGGAGCGCAAGTCATGGAAGCGTACGAGAGCGTGACGGTCGCTCGTGCTGCCTACGCGGGTACCTCCGATGCGGCCGACATGCTCGATCACGCTCAGCTCGTGGGTATGGCGGCTTCCATGCTGGCCGGGTGGGAGCGGAGTGTCGCGGCGGCTCCCAGCGCAGACACGTTGCAGGTTCCCCGCCCTCGCTGGGACTGGGTTTTAGTGGATGATCTGCAGAACGCTCCGCGTTCGATACTCGCCTTGCTGAGTGAGTTGGCCTCCGATGGCGCCTCCATTGTGGTGGCAGGCGATCCGGACGCCGCAGTGCAGGGCTTCCGTGGGGGCGTGGCCAGCCTGCCAGGCGACGTGACGGCACCGGCGCCCACCGGGCTCGGGTGTACGCCGGTGTTCCTGACGCAGCGGCACCGTGGTGGTACGGCCATCGCGGATCTCAGCGATCGCCTTGTCCAGAGAATCCGGGTAGGAGGGCGAGTGACGGGGCACCGGCTGCCTCAGGAACGTGCGGCTGGTGGGGCTGTGGCTGATGAGGTGTCAGCTCACCGGTACGTGCACCGCGAAGAAGAGGTGACGGCCATCGCGCGGACGCTGCGGCTCCGTCATTTTCGTGACGGAGTTCCCTATGACCAGATGGCGATCGTCACGCGCTCGCGGTCAGATCATGGGCCTCTGCGCGGCTCTCTCATCCGCAAGTCGATCCCCGTCGAGCAGATCGGCTCCGACCGTCCGCTGCGTGAACACCCGGCGGTGTCCGGCCTCATTGACGTGATCCGATTGGGCCTGCGCTCTTCCGGCGAACAGGATCTTCCTAGCCTCGTGAGCGTACTGACCTCCTGCATCGTGGGAATCGATCCGCTAGAGCTGCGCAGAATCGGGCGGGTGATGCGCGGATACGAGGTAGTGAGCGATGGGAACCGAAGTGAATCGGACCTTCTGTCTCTGGCACTGAATGGACCGGATGCCGTGCGCGCGCATGCCCCACAAGGCGCTGAGCGTTTGTGTCACGCTGCCACAATCTTCGAGCATGTGCGCGTGGCCGCTGGTACTCACGGCCAACTGGCCGAAGAAGTCCTGTGGGCCGCATGGGATGCCAGCGGTATGGCAGAGGTGTGGCGCAGGCAGGCTCTATCAGGCGGCTTGGCTGGGGACTGGGCAGATATTGCCCTCGACTCGGTGATCCAGTTGTTCAGGGTGGCCCAGCGGATGGCTGACAGAGATTCAAGCACAACGATTGCCCTGTTCATCGCAGAAGTCATGAATCAGGACCTCCCGGAGGATTCGATCGCCCGGCTCGGAGCCAGCCAGGACGCCGTCACGCTCACCACACCCTCGGCCTCGCAAGGCCGTGAATGGGACGTGGTGGTCATCGCCGGCTTGCAAGACGGAACGTGGCCGAACATGCGGATACGTGACACCTATACTCACACGGCGAGGCTCACCCAGATCGCCACAGGGCGGCTGGTGCCGGGTCTGTCAGAGCGCGAGCAGAGATTTCAAGATGTCGAAGAGACGCTGGATGACGAACTGCGCCAGCTATACCACGCCCTTGGCCGCGCCCGAAAGCAGCTCATCCTCACGTGCGTGGACAGTGATGATTCCGCGCCCTCTCGCTTCTTTGAAGCGATGGACTTCGTTAAGGAAGAGGAGGCGGAGGAGGGCGAAGCGGCTGCTCATTCGCGCATTCTGCAGTCCGTGTGCGCCCAAAGCGCAGATCTGGACATGCCGGGTCTGATCGGTCAGCTCAGGCGTGCCGGCGCCACGGAGAGTGCAGAGGCGGCCAAGCAGCTCCTAGAGGAACTCGAGGATGCTGGCGTGCCCGGTGCACAGCCGCTGATGTGGTTCGATCAACTCAGCGCGCCGGAGGATTCATCTGGCGGTGGTGCGGTCTCCGTATCCCCCTCACGCGTTGAGAAACTGCTCGAATGTCCCCTGCAGGGCTTCCTGCAGGGAGTGGGCGCGGAAAGCGCCGAAGGGCAGGAGGCCGCAAGCCTCGGAACCTTTATTCACGCCTTGGCTGAAGAGCTTCCGCACGGCAGCCTGAGCGAATACATCGCGCTCATGGATGAGCGCTGGTACGCGGAATTCGGAGATCCCGAGGAAGGATTCAGCGCCGCGAAGCTTCATCGAAGGGCACGATCGATGGTGGAAACTCTGGCCGAATACGTCAAGGACCACCCCGAGCCAGTCAAACCCGAGGAGCGTGTGCATCTGGACGTGGATGCGAACACGGCGCTGAATGCCTCGCTGGACCGCGTGACTCTCACGGACGCTGGCGCCAGAGTCGCGGACTTCAAGACGGGCAAGACAGTACCGACAAAGTCCGCAGCCGCGGATCACATCCAAATGCAGATCTATCAGTGGATCGTAGAGAAAACCTACGGCGCATCAGATGGTGCGGAGCTGGTGTACTTGGGCAAGGCTATGGGAGACGGCAGCCCAGACTTCCGCGAGCAGGCGCCTTTGGACGCTGCAGGAAGAGAACGCGCCGAATCGCGAATCAACGAGGCAGCGAATATCCTTCGCGCGGCAGGCTTTCCGGCTCGGCCCGAAGAGAACGTGTGCAAGAGGTGCTCATTCAAAACAGTGTGCCCCGCCAAGTCCGAGGGAAGGATGTTCTCATGACCACCTATGAATCCATCATGAGGTGCCTGAATCCAGAATTTCTTCCCACGGAGGAGCAGCGGGCGGTCATCGAATCGGACTCCCCAGCCATCCTTGTGGTGGCTGGAGCCGGCTCTGGCAAGACGGCAACAATGGCCAACCGTATCGCCTACAAGATCGCGACGGGCGCCGTGAAGCCCAACGAGGTCCTTGGCCTGACCTTCACCCGCAAGGCAGCCGGTGAATTGGCCGAACGCGTTGATCGTGCACTCATCAGGCTGCGGGCTGGCGGCTTTGTGGGTGCGGGTGACGGTGGCATGCAGGCTCTACGCGAGCAGTTGGAGCGGCCCACGATCTCCACCTACAATTCCTTCGCATCCGAAATTGCGGCCAGCTACGGCATGCTCATTGGTACCGATCCCGGAGCCCGGCTGATCACCGATGCCGAACGCTGGCAGATCATGGATGAGATTGTGGAGACGTGGCCGCCCCGCGCCGAAGACGAGGTGCTCAATGACAGCGCCCAGTCCACGCTCACGGGCGCCGCACTCCAGTTAGCTGCCGCTCTCATCGACAACCAGTGCCCCGTGGATGAAGCCCGCGAGTTTCTCGATACTGAGGCACAGGCGATCGAGACCATGGCTCTCGATAAATCTCAGTTCAGGGGAGAAGAGCTACAAGCGATCAAGGATGGGTGGCCGCCTCTGAAGAAGGCGGTGTCACCACTGCGCATACGGCGCCAGCTCCTCGACATCGTGGAAGCATATTTTGCCCGAAAGAAGGAACTCGGCGTTGTTGAGTTCGCCGATCAGGTGGCTACGGCGGCAGCAGTGCTTGAAGCCCATCCCGCGCTCGGAGCTGAGCTTGCCGAACGGTACAGCTTGGTGCTTCTGGACGAGTATCAGGACACCTCTGTCAATCAGGCCACATTCTTGGCGGCAGCCTTAGGCCAGTCTCGCTCTGTCTGCGCCGTGGGAGATCCCTATCAGGCGATCTACGGCTGGCGGGGGGCAAGTGCGAGCGCGCTCGCGGATTTCGCCCGAGAGTTCGGCCGCCGCATGGGAACCGTCCAGCAGCTCTCTCTTGCCACATCCTTCAGAAACGACAGTGCAATCTTGGACGCGGCCAACGCGGTTGCTGGCAAGATTGACAGCACGCTAGATGTGGGCAAACTAGAACCCCGGAAGGATGCCGGTCCCGGCACCGTCACTGAGATACGGCCTTTGCTGCGCGAGGATTCTTACCGGGCTATCGCATGGCGGATCCGTGATGTCATGGCGGGCCGGGAGGGCTCGGATTCCGAGGCCGAGATTGCCGTGCTGTGCCGCAAACGCAAGTATTTCGAGCCGATGGTCGAGGCGCTCACAGAAGTGGGCGTTCCCTACGAGATCGTCGGCGGGGAGAGCCTGCTCCAACGCCCCGAGATCCTTACAATCCGTGCCGCCCTTGCCGCCGTGGCCACCCCCGGCCGTAACGATCAGCTGCTCCGGCTGCTCACCTATGCAGGAATCGGCGCGGCCGATATGCGGGCACTGAACCAGTGGGCGCGCGAATACGCCTCCGAGCAGATTGCTGCCATCTCAGGAAATCGCAAGTCCTCAACCGGTGCGGAGAACAAGTCTGGGGCCCACGAATCCGCCGTCGTCGTTCCTGACAACGAACCCACGAAGCAGGCTCTCAGCTCACGCGGCGAAAGCACTCTCATCGAGGCGCTCACCTATCTTCCTTCCGCTGGCTGGCATTCCCGTGATGGACAGCAGTTCACGGAGGCTGGGCGGGGGCGCCTGGAGAATCTGGCCGGCCTGATCCGGCAGGTGCGCGCTGCAATCCATAGTGATCTTCCGGATCTTATTGCCCACGTTTCGCAGATCTTCGGAATCGAATTAGCGGCCGCAACTCGCGCGACGGGCGGCCAACGCGTGCGCACCTCCATCGATTCCTTCGTGGCGCTGGGCGGTGGGTATCAGCGTGACCATCCGGGGGCATCGCTCGCCGATTTCCTTGCGTGGATGGAAACGAGTGATGAAAAGGAGCATGGCGGGGAAGAAGAGGCCGGCATCGAAAGCGTTCGTGCTCAAGAGGATATCGAGGTAAATCCGGGAGTTGTGCAGATCATGACGGTCCATTCGGCCAAGGGGCTCGAATGGCGCGATCTCGTGGCTATTCCGGAGGTGGTGGACGGGGAATTCTCGGACATTACCAGCGCGACGTCATGGCTGACCCGTTCAGATGTGTTCCCGTTCCCGCTTCGGGCCGATTACCAGCACCTTCCGCACTTCCGGCCATCGGACTACACGGACAAGTTCGATGCCGCAGGGCCCTCGCTTGAGTTCAAGAAAGTCGATCTTCCCAGATACGAGAGTCAGGAGGCGCGGCGTCTGGCCTACGTGGCGTTCACTCGGCCTCGCGGGGAGCTTGTTTTGGCTGGGTACGGGCTGAAATCCCCGGAAAAGGCCAAGCCTGTTGCGTCAGGTCGTGGGAAAAAGAACGTTGTGTCCGAGGACCCCCTCACTATTGAGCTGAAGGCGCGTTCAAGCTACCTGATGGATATGCGGGCGGACGCCCGCGCCCACGTGACTCCCATCGGCGATCTTGCGGGGCCGGACTGGCCCGCGGAACTGACGGAAGAAGTGGGCGAGGATGCGAGTGTCGAGTGGTTGAGTGAACGCCTCGGGGAGGATGCCGTCAATCCACCAGTACTTGAGCCTGTTCCCCACTACGATGATCTTCCCGATCTAGCGCGCTGGCCACAGGCAGTTCCGCGGACGCTCGGGGGCTTGGCTCCGCTGGCAACTGACGCCGGGCCGGATCAATGGCGGTGGCAGGCGAACGTTTTGATTGCGGAGCAGCGAGAGACGGGAGAGGTTGGTGTGACACGGCCGTATTACACGGCCACGGACATGGTGCACCTATCCGAGGATGGGGAGGCGTTCATCGCCAATCAGCGCAGGCCCATCCCGAACAAACCATCGCGAGCGGCCCGCGTTGGCACTAACACGCATGCGAAAATCGCCCATCACTTCACCGAGCCCGCCATGCTGGATATCGATTCGCTTCTCGATCTACCCGCCAGCGATGTAGATATGGATTCTGGCCGCGAGGAAACGATGTATGAGGCCTTCATGGCCTCTCCATGGGCCTCGTGTGAGCCACTGGCGATCGAGCAATCATTGGAGATCGTTGTTGCTGGGCACATCATCCGGTGCACGATCGATGCCGTGTTGGATACCTCCTCGATGGCAGGTAGGGGCGCCGTAACCATCGTCGATTGGAAAACGGGGCGGCGTCCGCGTGCTGCCGATCTTGCCTCCCGTGAGCTTCAGCTGGCGCTCTATCGGCTTGCTTGGTCGCGCGCGCATAAGGTGCCGCTTTCCGAAATCGGGGCGTGCTTCGTTTACCTCAGCGAGCCGGAGTCACGGCAGGTTCTCGAGGCAGGTGAGCTAACCGAAGAGCAGATTACCGAGAGGATTGCTGCGGCGTTGGACAGTTAAGTGGGTCAGGACGGGTTAACGTCCCATGAAGGCCCGGACTGTAGGTTGGGATCGGCTTCAACATCCGCGGCCAGATCCGTCAGCATGTTGCGGGCCTCGCGTTGGACCTCATCGTTTTCGGTGCGGATACCGTAGAAGAGCCACTTGGCCACGCTCAGCTCGGAGAGCAGGATGGCGCGCGTGTGGGTGTTGCCATCGATATCCTCGCCACGGGTGTTTTCGTAGGATTCGATCACCGTGTCAAAGGTCTGTTCCGGCAGTGACAGGAGCGGAGCGATGTCCACCGCAGGATCGCCGATGTGAGCACTGCCGAAGCCAAGGACAGCAGAAATGGTGCCACCGGACCACAGGAAGTTCTCCGAATCGACATCGCCGTGGAGAACGACCGGTTCGAACTGCCACAAGTCCGTGTTTTCCAGAGCTTCCTCCCAGCGCCTGCGCAGAAGGTTCGGGATGGTGGCCGCCTGATCGGCATCATGGAGTTCGGCCAGTTGACGCACGCGAAACTCTTCTGCCGAATAGTGGGGGAGCCCGGCGTGATCAATAGCGTCGTAGCCCAGCATGTGAATCGAGGCCAGAGCCCGGCCAACCTCGCGTGCCTCGCCCAACGTGATCGCTTCAAAATCGGTGGGGGTCCCAAACGGTTCCGGGTACACGATCGCGCGCCCGCCACTGGACACGGAGGCGAAGCCGGCGGGCCGGACAATATCGAAGGGGAGTTCCCCCTTGCGAAGTTCCTCCAGCAGGAGGGGCGCGATGGCCGCCTCGGCTTCCAGAGACGTTGCCGCGGTGGAGTTCAGGGGGCATTTGACGATCCAATGCCGTCCTTTGGAATCGAGGACGCCGCCGGTCACAAAATCGTCAGTGCGGACGTACGGGGGGCGAACTCCCACGGCGTTGAGGCCGTCAATAGCGCTCACAGCGAGTCCGGCAAGGTAGAGCTGCGAAGTTTTCACTCTCTCAACATACGTTGTTCAGGGTTGAATTGGCGAGTGAACAGGCCGCGACCACGCCACATTGTACGAGTTATCCACAGGCTGTGAATGATTTCTGCCGGAACTTGCGCTTTTCCCTACGGTGTGTTTGAGGGTGCGTGAAGGAAGGGCGATCCATGGCGGTTCAGTCTCAGGCGCGTGAAAGCATCGAGAGCGTGGTGCGGCATGTGGTGCGCCAGCGCGGCATCGATCCGCAAAGGGATGCGGGAGCCTTAGACGCGTTGATCGGGGAGGCCATCGCGGAATACGAGGGGCATTCGGTTGCCGGGCGCGCTGAACCCATCGAATCCGTTGAGCCGCTGAAGAACGAACTCCGCGATGCCATCGGCGGCTACGGCCCGCTCCAAACCCTCCTCGATGATCCCACCGTTGAGGAGATCTGGATTGATGAGCCGGCAAAGGTGTTCGTCTCCCGCGGCGGGACAAGCGAACTCACCACGATCGTCCTCCGCGATTCTCAGGTGCGGGATCTCATCGAAAAGATGCTGCGCTCATCCGGGCGCCGGCTCGATCTGTCGCATCCGTTCGTCGATGCAGCGCTGGCGGGTGGGGAACGCCTCCACGTGGTGATTCCGGATATTACCCGGCGGCATTGGGCGGTGAACATCCGCAAATATGTGCTCAGAGCGCGCACGCTTGATGAGCTGGTGGTGGCCGGGATGCTGCCGCCCGGGGCCGCGGCGTTCTTAGAGGCTTCTATGCGCGTTGGGCTAAACATTCTCGTATCCGGCGCCACTCAGGCAGGCAAAACGACGCTCCTACGTGCTCTCTTAGGCGCAGTTCCGGCCTCCGAACGCATCGTGAGCGCGGAAGAGGTGTTTGAACTCAATCTGGAGCACAGGGACGTGGTGGCTATGCAAACCCGTCCGCCCAACATTGAGGGCCGCGGGGAGGTCACGCTGCGCCGCCTCGTGCGCGAGGCCCTCCGCATGCGCCCAGAACGCATCGTCATTGGGGAAGTCCGCGCCGCGGAGGCATTTGACATGCTGGTGGCGCTCAACGCCGGAATCCCCGGAGCTTGCACCATCCACGCCAACACCGCACGCGAGGCCGTCATGAAGCTCTGTACACTGCCGCTGCTCGCAGGGGAGAACGTGACGTCCCAATTTGTTGTGCCCACGGTGGCCAGCGCCATCGATCTGGTCGTTCACGTGGAGCGTGACCACACGGGCACTCGCCGGGTCACCGAAATTGCCGGGGTCTCTGGCCGCATAGAGGCAGGCCGCGTGGAGGTATCGTCCATCTTTTCCACACGTACCCGCCCGTCTGATACGGGTTTCGGACCCGCGCACGGCATGCCCGCCCCGCAATCCCCGCCCGAGCTCGTGCGAGCGGGCGGCGAGATACCGCACATGGAGCGATTCTCCCGCGCTGGCATCAACCTTCACAAGATTCTCGGGGCATGATGGGACTGGTCATTGGCACGTTGTTTGGCGTAGGAATTCTGACCTGCGCTACCGCCCTGCGCAATCCATCACGTCCGCCATCCCCGCCCCGCTGGATGCGAGCGGTTCACGCCAATCGCCGCCAGATCGCCCTCACCACAATCGCTGGCTGCCTCGGCGGAATCATCGCCTACGCACTGATCCGCAACGCGTTCCTTGCGCTCTGTGTTGCCGCAACCTCTGGGCTGCTACCGCGAATCCTCACGCAGACTCGCGCACGGAAAGCGCGCGCCGAACGTGCGGCAGCGTGGCCAGATGCGCTAGACGATATGGTCTCGGCCCTACGTGCTGGCCTCGGGATTGGAGAAGCGTTGAGCTCCCTAGGCTCGCGCGGCCCTTCCGCCCTGCGCCCCGCGTTCGCTCAGTTCGGCGAACAGATTCAGGCAACGGGAAATCTTGAGCACAGCCTTGACGGTCTCAAAGAACGATTGGGGGACCCGGTGGCCGATCGCGTGGTGGAGGCCATGAGGCTCGCCAGTGCGCTGGGTGGCTATGATCTGGCCAACGTGCTGCAGGCTCTCGCCCGTAACCTGAGGGCAGAGAACCGGGACCGCGGCGAACTCATTGCCCGCCAATCGTGGGCCGTGAACGGCGCCCGCGTCGCGGCGGTAGCCCCATGGGTTGTGCTGGCGCTCTTGGCCTCCCGTCCCGGAACCGTCGAGGCGTTCGCCAACCCAACCGGAACCGCGATTTTGGTGGGAGGATTCCTCACCACTGTGGTGGCCTACGCCCTCATGGTCCGCTTGGGCCGCCTGCCCGAGGAACCCCGCGTACTTGCCGGGAGGGCCGAATGATTATCGGAGCGCTGGGCGGGCTAGGCATCGCCCTCATCATTACCGCGTTGGTGTCCCCGCATCCCACCCTTGAGCAGCGGGTGATGCCCTACCGCCACCACGATTGGCACCGCCCCCGCTCCCACCTACTCGACAAAGCGCTCCACGCGGCAGCAAACGTCCTCGAAAAGATCGGATCCACCAACAGTTCGGTAGAACGCAGGCTCGCCATGCTGGGCACGTCAACACTCCGCGATTTTCGGCTGACCCAGCTCCAATGGACGGGCGCAGGTTTCGCGGCAGGGCTGGCCGCCGCGCTTGTGCTACTCGCCCGAACCAACAGCCTCATCCTTGGGCTGACACTGGCGATCGGTGGAGGGCTAGCGGGCGCCTTGGCGGCAGATTCGCGGTTAACACGGCGGGCAACGAGGCATTCTCAGGCACTCACCGCCCAGCTGCCGGATGCCGCCGAACTCATGGCGCTCGCGGTTTCTGCCGGTGAACCCATGCGCGCTGCCTTGGAGAGGGTGAGCAGCATTGGCAGCGGGGAGCTGGCTAAAGAAATCGACCGCACGCTGGGAGAGGTCCGCGCGGGCTCTTCGATGGAGGAAGCGCTCGTGGTGATGGGAGAACGCTCCGGATCCGGCCAAGTTGGCAGGTTCTGTGACGCGCTCGTGAGTGCAACCCAACGCGGAACTCCCATCGCGCAGGTGCTGGCCGCCCAAGTCCAAGACGCGCGTGATCAGGCCCGCCGCGAGCTTCTGGAGATCGGAGGCAAACGGGAGATCACGATGATGCTACCGGTAGTCTTCCTCATCCTGCCCGTCACCGTCCTGTTCACCCTGTACCCAGGCCTGCAGGCCCTCACGTTTATCACCTAAGGCACAACCGCCACCACCCCAACAGAAGGATCTCCCAATGAAAAACCGCATGTTCCGGCCGCGCCGCGATCCCGATCCCACCGCCAGCGAACGCGGCGATGTCCCCGGCTGGGTCCTCGTCACGCTCATGACCGCCGGGCTGGTCATCGCCATCTGGGCTGTTGCGGGGCCTGCGCTGATTGACGTGTTTAACACAGCGATTAGCCGGATTACGAGTATTTGAGGAACGAACGTAGGTCCTCGTGTTGAGTATGTATGGACGACGACGGCGAGGAAGCTGCCACCAAGCTGGCAATGATCAAGAATCTGGGCAGGCAGTGGTCGGATTCGCGATGGTGATGCCACTGTTTCTGTTAGTTGCCCTCGCCCTGCTGGGCCTGGCGATGACGTTGCACGCTCGCATGATCTTGGTGGATAGCGCGGCCGAAGGTGCTCGGGTTGGAGCTGTTGGAGGCACTGCCCTTGCGGAGCAGCGCACCCGAGAACTCATCACGGCCGCATTGCCTGCGGAATATGCGCAGGATGTTGTAGCGAGCGAGTCCGTGATCGGGGGAGTGGCCATCCTCCGTGTGGAGGTGACGGCGCCGCTGCCAGTGCCGGGCATGCCTGGAGCGTTGGAGGTTCAGGCCGATGCGCCGATCGAGTAGATCTGAGACGAGGCAGAATGGCACGGGCGGCCCCGAACAAGGAAACGTGATCGTGGAATTCGTGGGGGTGATGGCCATACTTGTTGTTCCGGCGGTTATCGCGCTGCTGGCCGTATCGGCGCTCCTCATGGGGCAATCGGCGCTGAGTGCAGCGGCACGTGATGGTGCGCGCGCCTTCGTCCGATCTGATTCTGGCATCGATGCGTACGATCGCGCTCAGGCGGTGGCACAGCAGGCCCTCGATTCGCGCGGTGTTGATGCGGTGGCACACATTTCGGTGGTCTGTTCGGACGATCCGTGTTTGAGTCCGGGTGCAACGGTCACTCTCACGGTGCAGGCTGATATCGATCTGCCCTACGTGGCACCCGTGCGCTTGACGCAGGAGTCCACGATGCAGGTGGACGAATTTCGTCCGGTCCGAGAGTAGGCGATTGACATGCAACGCAGTGGCGAACGCGGAAACATGTTGATCCTCGGGATTGGCATCTGGACGGTGGTGTGCGCACTGTTAGTGGGCAGTGTGGCGCTCGCAATGGTCCAGCTGGAGCGGCGCGAACTGGTGGCTCAAGCCGATGCGATTGCGCTCGCGGTGGCCGATGATCTCAGCGATGAACTTTATTACGCCGGTGCCAATAGCTTCCCGCCGTCTCAGGAAACCGTTGTGGAAACGGCATCCCGGATGGTGCCGGCCGATGTACGGGTGGTCCACCCCACGGGCGTCAGTGATACGGCAGTGGAAGTTACTCTGAGCCAAACCCTGCCGCTCGCATTTGTGCCAGATGGGATGCCGCTGTCAGAGATCACTGTGAGTGTCACCAGCCGTGCGGAGTTAAGGGAAAGGTGATCCTTTGCGGTAGCCTAGGCCTGTGGCCACTGAATATCAGGCAGAAATTGACGCTCTGCGCAAAACGTTCCAACAAATCTGGATGGTAAGCAATCCCGATGGGCTCAAGGATACGGTTGCGCGGCTGACGGAGGAATCCTCTGCACCCGATCTGTGGGATGATCCCGAGAAAGCTCAGGAGGTTACATCCAAGCTCTCTCACGTTCAGGCTGAGCTGGACAAGGTGACAGGGCTTGACGAGCGCTTGGGCGATTTGGCTGCGATGCTTGAGATGGCTCAGGAAGAATCGGATGGAGATCCTGAGCTTGCTCAGGAACTGTACGCTGATCTTGATAAGGATCTGGCACGTACACGTGCGGAGTTGGACGATCTCCAGATCCGCACCCTGCTTGCAGGCAAGTATGACGAGCGTGACGCCGTCATCACCATCCGATCTGGCGCTGGCGGCGTGGACGCTGCCGATTTTGCCCAGATGCTTCAGCGCATGTACCTGCGTTGGGCCGAGCGCCGGGGATATGCGGCCAAGGTGCTCGATACCTCGTACGCCGAAGAGGCCGGCATCAAGTCCACCACCTTCGAACTTCATGCCCCATATGCCTACGGCACGCTCTCGGTTGAAGCGGGCACGCACCGCCTCGTGCGCATTTCCCCCTTCGATAATCAGGGACGGCGCCAAACATCCTTCGCCGCAGTAGAAGTGATACCCCTGATTGAGAAGACGGACCATATTGAAGTTCCGGAAGCGGACATCCGGGTGGATGTGTACCGCTCTTCTGGCCCCGGTGGTCAATCGGTGAACACCACAGATTCGGCCGTGCGCATCACACACATTCCCTCAGGCCTTGTGGTGTCTATGCAGGACGAAAAGTCGCAGATCCAGAACCGCGCGGCTGCCATGCGCGTGCTCCAATCGCGCCTGTTACTCCTCAAGCAGCAGGAAGAGGCGAAAGAAAAGAAGGAACTCGCCGGAGATATCAAGGCGTCGTGGGGCGATCAGATGCGTTCCTATGTGCTGCAGCCCTATCAGATGGTCAAGGATCTACGTACTGGCTTTGAGGCGGGTAACCCTGACCACGTATTTGACGGTGAAATCGACGGCTTCATCGATGCAGGGATCCGCTGGCGCGCTACCGGCGAAAAGGTGAGCAAGGCGGACTAAACCACTCGTGACCCGATCGGGCGGTGCCGCCAGATAACATTTTTATCACGGCGCGCCGCCATCACTCGTTTGTCCCAAACACGTATGCTCAAGGCGCACATGCCCACGACGTTTGGCGATTAAACACATGATCCGATTCGACGATGTCACGAAGGTTTACCAGAAAGGTGCCCATCCGGCGCTCGATCAGGTGAGCCTCGAAGTAGACCGAGGCGAATTCGTGTTCTTGGTGGGACCTTCGGGTTCCGGTAAGTCCACGATGATCTCGCTCATCCTAGCTCAGGAACGGCCCACATCCGGGCACGTTCACGTGCTAGGCAAAGACCTTTCTACGGTATCGGCACGCCGCGTGCCTCTCATGCGCCGTCAGATCGGCGCAGTGTTTCAGGATTTCCGTTTGCTTGGGGACAAGAACGTTTACGATAACGTGGCGCTCGCGCTTCAGGTGATTGGCGCCCCACGGCACCAGATCAAAACGGAAGTGCCAGAAGCCCTCAAGATGGTGGGATTGGACGGCAAGGAACGCCGTCAGATGACCGAACTGTCAGGAGGCGAACGCCAGCGCGTGGGAATCGCTCGCGCCATGGTGAACCGCCCACAGCTCCTCCTAGCGGACGAGCCCACAGGAAATCTCGATTTTGAAACAGGTCTCTCGATCATGCGCCTTTTGGACCGCATTAATCGCACAGGAACCACGGTTGTCATGGCCACCCACGATCAATCGATCGTCAACCAAATGCGCAAGCGTGTGGTGGAGCTGAACGAGGGGATCATCGTCCGCGATCAAACGCGCGGCGTGTATGGAGGTGATCAGCGCTAATGCGTCTCCGATTTATCCTTTCCCAAACATTCCGCGGGCTATGGGCCAACAAGGCCATGGCCGCTTCAGTGGCCCTCGTGACCTTTGTGTCCCTCCTCTTCGTTGGTGCCGCCTCACTTCTTCAAACGCAGGTATCCAATCTCAAGGGCGATTGGTACGACAAGGTGGAAGTGTCCGTGTTCATGTGCCCCATTAACTCGACGGCACCGCAGTGTGCGGCGGGGGAGGCAACTGACGAGCAGATCGCGGACATCGAGGAGTTCCTCGAAACTGACGAGATCTCTCAATACATCGATACGGTCCACTTCGAAACCAAGGCAGAGGCACTTGAAGACTTCAAGGACCAGATGGATGGCACGGCGTGGGTAGATTCCCTGTCCGAGGATCAAATGGAAGCATCCTTCAGGATCAAGCTTTCGGATCCGGAAGAATATCAGGTTGTCGCCGAATCACTTGACGGGCGTCCCGGTGTGCTTGAAGCCAAGGACCAGCGCGCTCAACTGGAACCGCTGTTCGATATGCTCAACCGCTTCACGGTGATTGCCGGTGTTCTAGCCGGTGTCATGATCATCACGGCCCTGCTCCTCATGCCCACCACGATCCGGCTATCGGCCATGTCCCGGCGCGATGAAACAGAGATCATGCGTTATGTGGGCGCCTCCAATGCGTTTATCGAACTGCCCTTCATTTTGGAAGGCATCATCGCCTCTCTCACCGGCTCGCTGCTGGCAGTGGGTGGCCTGTGGGTTACGGTCAAGTACTTCATTTCCGATTGGCTCGGCAACTCGATGGCGTGGATGCAGATCATTGGAACCGGTGATGTGTGGAAGCTTTCGCCGTTCTTAATCCTCGGCGCCATCGTGGTTGCCGGCATCGCTTCGTGGGTGACGCTGCGGCGTTACGCCAAGGTCTAACGCGTGGAAGGAAAACGAATGAACCGCAAGAAGCATCTGGGAGCACTCGCAGCGTTCGCGTTGGCACTGACCAGCTTTGCGGGCGTGGCTGGTCCTATGAGTCCAGCGGCCTTCGCAGACGACCGCGACGATCTGGTAGCCAAGCAGAAGGAACAAGAAAAGCAGATTGAATCCACCCAGTCCTCTCTCGAGGGAGTGGATAAGGATCTTCAGGCTGTTTATCTGGATCTTGAAGAGACAAAATCCAAGATTCCGGTGGCCGAACAGGAACTAGAGAACGCTGAGAATGAACTGGCTGAGGCCGAACGCGATCAACAGATCGTGGCCGGCCAGCTAGATGCGGCCCAAGGCGAACTGACAGCCATCAAGGATGAAATCACGCAGGGCGAAGAGAGCATTGAGGCCAGCGAGAACAACCTCGGTGAGATCGCTCGTTCACAGTACCGTGGGGACACCATGCCCTCCACCATGGATCTCATTGTGGGAGCAAGCTCCTCAGAGGATTTCCTCAACTCTTATCAGGTGTGGGAGGCCCTGTCTCGTAGCCAATCCACCAGCTTGACCGAGGCAGAGGTGGCCACCGCACAGAACACCACCCGCGAATCACGTCAATCGGACGTGGAGGAGCAGATTGCCGAACTGAAGGATCAGGCCGATGCTCTGGTGGTGGAAAAGGAAGAGAAGCAGGACGCGGCCAAGACCAAGCACGATGACTTGTTAGCTCTTCAAGCAGACTTCGAAAAGAAGGAAGAGAAGCTTCAGGGGCAGAAAGATGCCTTCGAATCTAGCTTGTCCTCCCTTGAGACGAAGCGTAATGACACGGCGGCTGAGATCGCGAAGATTGATGCGGAGAACGAGAAGCTCAAGCAGCAGCAAGAAGCTGCGAAGAAGCAGCAATCATCCGGATCGTCTAGTTCCGCGGCCAAGAGTGCTCCAGTGTCCAACCCTTCCGGTAGCTGGCTTATTCCTACCGTTCCGGCTCCGGTGTATGTGACCTCGCCGTTCGGTATGCGCCAGTACCCGTTCGGTGGAGTGTGGATGCATAACGGAGTTGACTTGCGCTCCTCGTGTGGCGAGGCACAGGTAGCGCCCGCCGATGGCGTGGTGGCAAAGACAGTCCCGGCCCCCGGAAACTCCACACACGGCAACCAGATATTCATTAATCTGGGCGTTGTGAACGGCTCCTCGTATGTGGCCGTCACGAACCATCTGTCCAGCTTCAACGTGAGCGCAGGCCAGTCCGTCAAGCAGGGCCAGGTCATTGGATGGACCGGTCAGACGGGACAGGTTACCGGCTGCCACGTGCACATGGAGGTCTGGAAGAACGGGAGCGTTGTTGATCCAATGAGCTTCCCCGCCTTCACTCAGCGCTAGACGAACGGGACCTTTCCCACGCACGTGGGAACCCGTCGTCGTTCTCTCAACTACGCAATGTCATCGAGCAGTGCGAGAGCACGTTCCGCGTTCCAATCGGCCTGCGGATCGGGCTCCATCTGGGCCAGCAGCGCGGAGGTCAGTGCGTAGGAAGCCGGCGTCCACTCTGCCTCGGTCTCCGAGCCGAATGCCCGCGCAGAAAACGGGTCACTCTGCACCCCAGTTGAGGCGTCAAGGACAAGCCCCGTCATAAGTGCCCCCATGGTTTCGGCGAGCAATGCGAACGCCTCCTGATCGGGCAGTGGGATACGGAACCGGTAACCGGTCAGGATGGGCAGGTGTGAGTACACGCGAGTCCGGTGGCGGATAAACTCCTGTTCCGTGGCACGCAGTTCGCGGGTCAAAGCGGTGCGCAGATCGGGATCGGTGAGCCCACCGCAGGTCAACCTAAGCGCGAGGTAATCGCGCCATTCCTGTGAGGACGCGAGGCGCTGGTGGTCCGCCCCGGTAGAAATACGCAATGCCTCGACAATCAATGTGTGCCTGTTTGTCGCGGCGCCATGGCTATCCCGATGGTGCTCCAGCAACGTCCGCAACTGCTCGATTTCCGGCTGTGCTTCATGTTCCAACTGGGCGGCGCGCACCACCCGAATGAGGACCTCCCGGGTGAACTCCGCGCGATTGGGCCAGCGCCGGTACGCAGTTGCGCGTGAAACGCCCGAATCCTTAATCGCATCCTCGAGGCTGATGCCTTCAAGCCCCACTGAGATTCCCCGGGTGCGTAGTGACCTCACGGCAGCATCTACCACGCGGTCGCGTGCATCTGGACGTGTCATGCAGACGATGATACCGTTTGAGACACAGTATCTCAAAAGACGTGCTAAGTAGATCAGTGAATAGGAAGGAATGGTTAACCATGAAGGTCTCAGTGATAGTCGAATCATGTTTCGGGAATACGATGCGCGTTGCGCAGGCCATACGTAGTGGTCTCGAAGAAGCGGGGGCCAAGGTGACGGTGATGGATGTTGCGACTGCGCCTGTTGCACCCGCCGGCGATCTGGTGGTGATTGCCGGACCAACCCACAATATGGGGATGAGTTCGGCTAAAACTCGGGCGCAGGCCCGGCAAAAGGGTGCGGATCACGCGCCAGCCATCGGCGTGAGGGAATGGATCAGTACACTTCAATCGGTATCTGGGCAGGTGGTTACCGCCTCAACCACCACTGGAGGAAGCGTCGCCGGATCTGCTGGAAAGGCCATGTACAAGGCCCTCAAGAGGAAGAAGATTGCCGCGCGGCAAGGCGAAGATTTCCGTGTGAATGGCACCAGTGGGCCACTTGCTGATGGGGAACTTGCGCGTGCGCGTGCGTGGGGATCCCGCTTGGCTGAGTAGGTTGTGGAAAACGCGGTGTTCCGCGTAGCATTGTCTATTCGTATGCGGATGTCGCAAGGGTTGGAGGTTCCTATGGCGAAGAAGCAGGGGAAGCTCTCTGCGGCCGAAAAGGCGAAGGTGGACGCTGACGCTAAGCACATGATTGCGCGCAACAAGAAGGCGCGTCATGATTACAACATTCTTGACACCTATGAGGCTGGGCTTTCGCTCACCGGAACTGAAGTGAAGGCACTGCGCATGGGGCGCGCCTCACTGATCGACGGATGGGTGGAGATTGATCGCGATAACGAGGCGTGGATTCACGGGATCAATATCCCCGTGTACGCCATGGGGACTTGGACCAACCATGCCCCTACTCGTAAGCGCAAGCTGTTGCTGCACAAGGACGAAATTGTCCGGCTGGGCAGCAAGGTTCAGGCCAAGGGCCACACCATTGTTCCGCTCGAGCTTTACTTCGTCAAGGGCCGCGCCAAAGTGGAAATCGGGTTGGCTCAAGGCAAGCAGGAATGGGACAAGCGCGAGACTTTGCGGCGGCGTGAAGCCGATCGCGAGGCGGAGCGAGCCATGTCTGCCGCAAGAAAGCGTGCGCGCGGTTAACGTGTGTTCGGCACCTGCGTCTGGGAATAGAATCTAGGGCGCGAGTGTTGTACGATGTGTAGGCGCTTCGTGCGCATGTTTCCGGATCAGCCGGTTTAACAACTGAATAAGGGGATGATCGGTTTCGACGGCGATTACTTGCCGAAGAGAAGCGGGTCGAGGATGTAGAGTCATCTCGTAAACGATTCTCTGCAAACCAATAGGTGCCAACTCAAAGCGCACCGATTTCACCCTCGCCGCCTGAGCGAGCTCTGAAATCCGTCAGCCTGAGGGTGCTTTTTCCTCAGGATCTGGCGCCGTTTTAGAAAGCCACTGCTGAGCACGCACGTCGCGGGCGTGCTCGGGACTTTTTCGCGACTAGGTTTGTCAGCGGCCTGTTTGTGAGAACGCTGGAGCCGAAAACAACGCTAAGCAAACTACACCCGTAGAAGGCTTTGACTTTGATCGTCGGACGGGAGTTCAATTCTCCCCATCTCCACTATGTATCCCTCTGACTGGACGAAAGATCTGGTCAGGGGGATTTTTGCTGTTCTGCGACGTGCGCTAGAGAATTCTGCAGTCTGAGCTCGCGTAGTGGGTTTGAGGCAACGACCCTTCAATATGTACATCTAGTTGGCTATCATGTTGGCATGACGGTCTACAACGTTTTCGAGGCACGTGACTCACTTTCGCATCTGATCAGTGAATCAGAGCGGGGTGCGGACGTAGTGATTGCCCGCAGGGGTAAGCCTGTTGCTCGGGTTGTGCCTTACGAGGATTCCCGATCTGCAATGACGGGTTCCGATTTCGCGCAATGGTTGGACAAACATCCCCTGCCTATGCGGCTGCGTTCTTCGATGGACGATATTGAGGCACGTGTTCATGAGAACCGGGACTCATGGGAATGATCTACCTAGACAGTTGTATCTTGATCTACGCTGTCGAGGCTGATGACAAAAAGGGCGATAAGGTTCGCGCGAAACCCGCCCAGACGGACCATAGACCGTGATCAGCAGATGATTGCCTGCCATCAGTAATGATATCTAGCCTGAATGATAACCAGATCGTCGCCTTGTACGAGGTAGACGAGCCGGTGCTCCTCATTGATCCGGCGCGACCATGCTCCTTGGGCTCCGTACTTGAGCTGCTCCGGCTTCCCGATACCCGCATAGGGCTCTCGCAGGCACGCGTCAATGAGTGTATTGATTCTCTTGAGAATACGGCGATCAGCAGTTTGCCAGTAGCGGTAATCTTCCCATGCTGATTTGTCCCAGACGAGGCGCACTCAGTCATCCTCTGTGAGCAGTTGATGCTCCTCAAACTCGCCAGCACGTGCCCGCTCGTATGAGTCGAGTAATCTGCGAGCGTTGCTTGGAGAACGGAATAGGTAAGCAGTTTCCTGCCAAGCTGCGTATTCGTCTGCAGGCATGAGAACGGCGTTTCCTTTTCGAGAGACGATCTCGATTGCTTCCTGATCATCGTTGATGCGCTCAATAAGTGGAAAGAGTGTCTTGCGAGCTTCGCTTGCACTGATGGACACGGGGAACCTCCTCTAGCCAGTATCTGGTACAAGGATACGGTACCAGATAGGGGTGGTGGCGCGATCGAGTTCGGCTAGTTGTGCTGCACTGCGCGCGTGGCAAAGCACTGCTGGCGCGCATGCTGGAGGGCAGATAAATGCGCATGAGCAGCCGCTCCCTGCTGCAGAAAAATCGCATTGAGCAAATCGTGAGCAGGATCTGAGCTGCCGGGATCTGAGATGGTTGTTGGGCTCGCGAGGCTCGCTAGGAGGAGCTCAAAGGTTGAGCGGCGGTGGATGAGCATCAGCCGCTCGGATCCTGAAAGCTCCACCAGCGAATCCAAGAAGGAGTACATAGAATCCTGCGCGTTGCGGCGCAGGGGACGCAAGTCGGGATCCTCTTGAAGGATGCGCATAAGGGCGAGGTTTTCGGTTGTTTCCAACAGTTTGATGATATCTGGGATGTCTTCTGGTTGGACTCTTGCCACAGTTGCCGGCATGTGGGGCTTGCGGTGGAGCAGGCCATCGCGTTCGAGTATTGCGATGGCGCTACGCACGGTTGGGCGCGCCACATCGTATTCAGCGGCCACAGTTTGTTCGGCCAGTTGGGTGCCGGCGGAAAGCCCGCCAGCCAAAATGCGGTCTCGAAGATGGACCGCAAGGTCATCTGCAAGCCTCGCGCTTGATGCCATGACGTGTCACCCCTTGATCGATCGTATACATACAATAGTACCGGCGGTCAGACACGAAGAGGAGTCTTGTGCAATTTCCGGATCGGTTCAGCCCTCGCGAGAGGCGCTCCATGGCTGAATATATTGGGGATCGCCGCATCGTCTTCTGTGTCGCCTACTTTGGGTACACCGTCTGCTATTTAGTTCGTAACAACTTCCGGCTAGTGAGTTCGCAACTTGGGGCGGATATGGAACTATCCGCAGTTGAGGTAGGAGTGGTGCTCTCCTTCTTCCCGATCGCATACGGCTTCGGAAAGCTGGCAATGGGGATTTTGGTGGACAGAACCTCGATGCCATTGATGCTGGGCGTTGCGCTTCTCGGTTCATCCGTCATCTGCTTCCTCATTCCCTTTGCTACTGGACCGCTGGCGCTCAAGATACTCTTGAGCCTCCTTGGAATTGTTCAAGGGGCTGGAGCCCCCGCCTGCCTCGCAATGTTGAATGCGTGGTATCCCAACGCCAGCCGGGGTGCCGCCGTTTCCGCGTGGAACACGTCCCAGAACCTTGGAGCTGCCGCCCTAGCTGCATTCGCCGCATGGATTCTCAGCCAGTTTGGGGACTGGCGCCTCGTGTTCTGGATTCCGGCTGCCGTGAGCGCGATCTTGCTTCTACCTCTGTATCGGTATGGGAAGGACAGGCCGTGGCGCGAAGGGTTCCCCACCCTCACGCAGATGTATGGAAAGGCCGGGGTGCCAGCACTTCACACGCCGGCGGGCGATTCCTATTGGCAGCTCATCTGGATGGCATTCCGGTCCTCTCCGGCCCTGATGATCCTTGTGGGGCTCAACGCCCTGCTCTACTTCATACGATTTGGTGTGATCAACTGGATGGTTAGCTACCTGCCGGAAGAGAAAGGCCTCCTGCTATCCGATTCACAATCCCTCTTCGGCATTCTGGAATTCGCTGCCATACCGTTTGTCATCATCTTTGCGGTGATCGCGTGGAAGATGCCGGCCAGAATGTCCAGTGTGGGTGTTGGATCAATGGCGGTGCTCGCAATTGCTCTCGTCGGGTATGCCGGTTTCGCCGGCGGATTGCCGCTGGGGGCCTCAGTGGCGGTTATCGGCGGCCTCATCTATGCGCCACAAGTAATCGTCAATATCCTGACGCTCAACTTGACCCCGCCACGGATGGTTGGCGCGGCCGTCGGGATTGTCGGGCTGTCCGGTTACTTGATCGGTGAAGTTGGGGCAAACCTCATCCTTCCGCGCCTTGCCGAGGGTGCCAGTTGGGACGCCGTGTACGTTCTTCTTTCCGCCGTGGCGCTGTGCTGCGCACTCTTGTACCGCGTCCTCAAGCCGTACGAGCGACGGGCCGTTGTGGTGGATTGAGGAAGGGGCCCCACCCCGGGGGAAAATGAGGATGAGGCCCCGTGCGCTCACGCCTAACTACGCCTGAACCACCGTCTCCTCTTGCTTGGACAGCGAGAAGTACAGGATTGCAGCAACAATCGACGTACTGGCGAGGAACATGAACGAAACGCTCCATGACATGTGCTCAGCCAAAATGGGCATGACCAGATTGGCGGCAAGCTCACCCACGATATAGCCGAATAGGCCAACAAATCCAACGGCGGTACCCGAGGCCTCAAGCGGAACAAAGTTCAGTGTCAGAATGTTGATGATGAGCTGAGGCCCGTAGATCAGCGCGCCCATGATTCCAGAGATGATCAGCAGCATCGTGTAGTTGGTATTGATGTGATAGGCGTACACCATGACGCCCAGAATAATCAGGCCAATGCCGCCAACGAGTGCCTGCCTATTCGGAAGCTTGACGGCAACCCATGCGAAGAAGAAGGATCCAGGGATGGCGATCCATTCGAGTACCGAGAATGCCATGGTGTATTGAGATTCTGTGAAGCCCATTTCCGATCCGAGGAATGCTGGCATCCAGTTGAGCACACCAAACCGCACGAAGTACAGGATGGCGTTAATGAGGCCAATGGTCACAATGAGGCGGTTGGTGAACACGTACTTCACCATGATTTGCCACGCGGTACCTTCGGGCTTGACCTCTGCCATCGGCACGCCCGTCTTGCCGTATATCTCGCGGAGGGTGGGTAGCCCCTCTTCCTCGGGACGATCGCCTCCGAACTTCCAGAACAGGAAGGAGAGTGCCAGCACGATCGCGGCGGGAATCCAGAACGAGAACTGGATGCGGTTGCTCATTGAGGAGCCCATAATGCCGCCCACCATGAGGGGGAGGAGTGCTCCACCGAGGTTCTGGGAGGTGTTCCATACGGCGATGGCTGCCCCGCGTGTTCTATTGGGGAACCAATTGGCGATCATCGATTGAGAGCCGGGCGAAAGCACACCCTGAATCGTGCCGAGTAAGAGCATCAGTCCGAACATGAGCCACACTTGGTTGACGACGCCCATGATCATGCAGACGATCGCCGATGCCCCGAGGGCCCCAGCGAAGATCTTTCGCAGTGAGACTCTGTCCACCACGATGCCCATCACGAACTTTCCGATCCCGTAGGAAATGGTAAATCCGGTGAGGATTAATCCGACCTGCGTGAGTGACCAGCCGTTTTCGAGCCGGAGGGTCTCTGAGGTGAGTTTGAAATTGTTTCGCACTAAGTAAGCGCACACATAGCCAAAATAGGCAACGGCGAACACTGTCCAGTGTCTTTTGATGTACTGAGAGAACTTCTCAGGATGTTCTTGTCTGAATGCCGATTCAGGTGCTGCGGCTGGTGGTTCTGACATTGCCTCTCCTTTGATTGCATTGCGCATCGTCGCACTACGTGAGTGATTGTAATACAACAGGAGAGAGTGTGTGTAGGCCCGAGACGATATGTGTAGGCCCGAAGAGGCAAGTGTTTCAAAGCCGTGAGTGCGGGTGGGCTTACCCGGCGAACTCAGTCCTCGTGCTGCTTGGCCAGTTCTTCGAAGGCGCTGTGAACAGTTTGAGCGAATAGATCAGATCCCGGGATATTGGGGTGAGTCTGATCAGGCTGGAGCATGTCAGGATTCTCGCTGGCGGCACTATTCCAATCGGCGATGATCGCATTGGGATAGTCCTCGACGATCTCAGCGAGCGTGTTGTTGGCTGCTTCGATGAATGTTGAGGTTCCGTACAGATTCACCACCACGATCATGCGATCGGGACCGAGCATGTCCAGTACGTTGCGCACCGTCTGTGGATCGGGAACTCCCGCGTTGGTCCCATAATCAATGATGACCGCCCGGCGCACGGTTCCGGCATCCAGATTCGATTTCACCACGTCTTCCGCGTGTTGCCATTGTCTGTTGGACTTGGCATCCATCTGAATATCGGGGAAATGGCGGGAAAGTCCGCCTGATGCCGTCACCAGCAGCGAATCGCCGAATCCCGTGATCTCGCTGCCCTCGGGAACGGTGAAATCAGCATTCGCCGCGCTGGTACCTCCCGGCATGTTCGCGGATAAATCATCCTTTGTAGGAGTTGCGCTGTTCAGGCGCTCCTCTCCCTGTTCGATAGCGGCCTGGGCGGCGGATTTCGTTGGAGCGGTGACGATGCCAACCGCACTGGTGACGATCAGGAGGGCAGTGCAGGCCGCCACGATTCGTGGTGCCTTTCCGCCATTCTTCACGGCGTTGACGCAGCGCAAGGTGGCCTCCCGGAACCCGAGGTTTCGCACGGGTTGTTCAACGGCGCGGTAGGACCATGCGGCGATGGTTAGCGTGCCTGCCAGTGCGAGGGCACGTACCACCCAGCTCATCCACGAATCAGATGCGGTGGCCGGAAACAGTGCGGTCAGCATCAGGAACACGGGCCAGTGCCACAGATAGATGCCATAGGAGCGCTCGCCGATCCACTGAACGGGCGCCGCCTCGGCCAGTGCCAGCAACACCCGGTTTTCGGGCAGGAGGGACGCAATAAGCACGGCGGTCAAGACACTGGCGAGAAGGAGCCCTCCGCGGAACGTGAAGGCGGAGTTTTCGTCCAATGTGAGCATGAGGATGATGATGCCCGCGCCCGACACAATGGCAAGAAGCGGGGAGAACCAAGAAAAGGCAGGCGAATCCAGCCACCGCGTCCCCGCCCAGATAAATGCCAGCCCAACACCCAGCAGCAACCCGAAGGAGTGGGTATCCGTTCCGTAGTACACGCGAGTGACGTCAACACCTGGAGTCACCAGAACGCCCATGAGGATCGCAGAAATGGCCGCCCCGCCACCGGCCAGCGCAATTCGCTGGACCCATGTGGTAGTGAACATCATGACGAGCACGAACAGGACAGGCCACAGGAGATAGAACTGTTCTTCAACCGCTAGCGACCAAAAGTGGGCAAACAGCTGCGGGGATGTTCCTGCGAAGTAGGAGGAACCGGCGGCGATCTCCACCCAATTCGTAGAGAAAGTCAGAGCGCCGATGGTTTGGCGCAATATGCCCACCAGCAGATCGTTGCCAAGAATAAGGCCACCGGATACGGACACAATCACCGTGAGGAACACGGCTGGCAAGAGCCGCCGCGCACGCCGGAGCCAGAACCTCGTGAAATCGATAGAGCCCTTGGAGGCGCGCTCGCGGATGAGGAGCGAGGTGATAAGGAAGCCGGATACAACGAAGAAGATGTCCACACCGATGAATCCGCCGGGCAAGGACGCTGGGCGAAGATGGAAGATGAGCACGGCGAGTACCGCGAGGGCCCGAATTCCATCGAGGCCTCGGATGCGCTTGGGCCTGCGGATCGCCCGAGCCGGCGCGACCGTTGATATCCGGCTGGTGCTCATAGCTCCTAGGCTAGAAGCTTCTGTGAAAACGATGGGCAGAAACGCGCCGCGCCCCGCAAATCCTGAGTGATCTTAGGCTCATTGCGCCACTTCAGCCGATGGCGAACCTAGGAAAAGCGTGGGATTGGACCTGAACGCCACGCCTACATACCCGAGCAATGTGAACGAAACGGACGGTTCTTAGCCGCGATGTTACGGCCCTCCCACGCGATCCGCGCGATCTCGCGGGAAGACGGCGAGCATTCACGAATCGCCATACACCTCCATTCTCTCGAAATGGCGGAATACCAACGTTTCTATACTCTCTCCCGCCGCGTTTGTCCGCTCATAGCCTCGTATATGGTCACTGACATGGAGGTGCGCGAGAGCCGTAAGAGACACCCAACTGCCCCTCAATTCCTTCGGTTTTCGTGGAGTTTGGCGGCCTGTCAATGTTCCAAGCGGGCGCCACATATGGAAAGATGCAGGTTATCTGAGGATTCGCTTGCAACGAAACTCGGCTGGCTCACAAGGCACATACCGGGATTTGATGCAGAATTTTTGGAGTTTTTCGGATAGATTCTTCCCAGTGGCCCACACGGGTCCTTGATCCTAGATAACGAGAGGTATGGGAATGTCCCTTAACCGCACTGAGCTAATTGCCAAGATTGCCGAGAAGGCTAACCTGTCGAAGACCGATGCTGATAAGGCTGTAGCCGCCCTTCAAGAGGTGCTGGTCGAGTCCCTGTCTGCCGGCGAAGCCGTCAAGATTACCGGCCTCATGGCTGTTGAGCGCACCGAGCGCGCCGCTCGCAAGGGCCGCAACCCGCGCACGGGCGAAGAGATCCAGATTCCCGCCGGCTTCGGCGTGAAGCTGACTGCTGGCTCAGCCCTCAAGAAGGCTGTTGCCAAGTAAGTATCAAACTATACAACGGGGGCTCGGCACATGCCGGGCCCTCTTTGTATGTTCGCACCACCGCCGCTGCCACCCCCACAACCGCCACCGCCAGCCCCACACCGTGCGGACTTTGACACACGCACGGGCCTTGGGAAGTTCGGCGGTTCACTCTAAACTAGCGCTATGAGCACTTCGTCTCCTGATCAAGATTCTGGCGCAACCGAAACCGGTGGTACAACGGAACTCCTTGAGCGCACTGAGGAACAACGCGTCCCGGGCGATGAGGAGCGTTATGCGCATTATGTGCGTAAGGAACGCATCACCGAATCGGCGGTTATGGGCCAGCCAGTGGTTGCCCTGTGCGGCAAGGTCTGGACTCCAACACGAAACCCGGATAGGTTCCCGGTGTGTCCCACCTGCAAGGAGATCTACGCGCAGATGAACAAGTCCGGTAAGGGTTGGCCTTTCGATTCTGGCGTCCCGGGAAACGGTAAGTGAACGCGGGGCATGCGCGCCCTGCTCTGAATCCTAAATCGGCATCGGTTTACGCTGCCGAAAGCCTCTCCCCAGCGTTTCCTCAGCGGGCCGCGTGGGGTACGGCAGGATCGCTGCGCGCTTGGCAGGCTGAAGCGCTCGAACGTTATCTCCAGGAATCGCCTCAAGATTTTCTTGCCGTGGCTACCCCCGGTGCGGGTAAGACTACTTTTGCGCTGCGGATCGCAACGGAACTGTTGTCCGCTGGCGTCATCCGCAAGATCACGGTTGTTTGCCCAACCGAGCACTTGAAAACGCAGTGGGCAGAATCGGCCGCTCGCGTGGGTGTCCAGTTGGATCCAGATTTCACGAACGTGCAGCGCGAAGAGGGCTCCTTCTTCGATGGGGTATGCGTGACCTATGCGCAGGTGGCCGCCAACCCGGAGCTTCACCGTTCGCGGACCCGCCGCCGCCCCACACTGGTGATTCTGGACGAAATCCATCACGGCGGTGACGCCCTGTCATGGGGCGATGGCATCCGCACGGCCTTCGATGCGGCCACGCGCCGCTTGTCCTTGACAGGTACCCCGTTTCGTTCCGATACGTCTCCGATCCCGTTCGTTCAATACGCGCCGGGCCCCGACGGCATCCAGCGTTCGCAGGCTGATTACACCTACGGCTACACGGAGGCGCTGCGCGACGGTGTTGTCCGCCCCGTCATGTTCCTCAGCTATTCGGGGCACATGCGGTGGCAGACCAAGCAGGGTGACGTTGTGGAGGCCACGCTGGGTGAGCCGCTGACCAAGGACATGACCGCCCAAGCGTGGCGCACAGCGCTCAACCCGTCAGGGGATTGGGTTCCAGCTGTCCTCCAGGCCGCGAACGATCGCCTGAGTGCGATTCGCGGGACCATTCCGGACGCGGGCGGGCTTGTGATCGCCTCCGATCAGAACAAGGCGCGGGCCTACGCGGCGCAGCTGGAAGCCATTTCCGGCACGAAGCCCACGGTGGTGCTTTCGGACGATTCCTCGGCATCGGGCAGAATCGCCGAGTTTGCCGAGGGAACGAATCGTTGGATGGTTGCCGTCCGTATGGTGTCCGAAGGTGTGGACGTTCCGCGTTTGGCGGTCGGCGTATATGCCACGTCCGCCTCCACCCCGCTCTTTTTCGCGCAAGCCGTTGGCCGGTTCGTCCGCGTGCGCAGGCGCGGCGAGACGGCTACGATCTTCCTTCCGTCCGTTCCCCAGCTTCTGGAGTTGGCAAATGAGATGGAGAAGTCGCGCGATCACGCCCTCCAGAACCCCCATACGTCCGAGGACGGTTTGTGGGACGACGACGAATTAGCCCGTGCTAACCGAGAGGACAAGGCATCGGATCAACTGGCCTTGCCGGGCTTTGAAGCTCTCGAATCGGACGCCTCCTTCGATAGGGCACTGTTTGATGGCGGCGAATTCGGATCGATGGCGGAAGTGGGTTCGGATGAGGAAGCAGATTTCCTCGGAATCCCTGGCCTGCTCGAACCCGAGGAAGTGACAACGCTGCTGCGCCAGCATCAGGCCAGCCAGTCAAAGCATCATGCAGCACCGGCTCAACCAGCCACCGAAAGTGAGACGCAGCGCCGTCGCAAGGACCGCAAGGAGCTTTCGGGACTGGTATCGGCGTGGGCCCGCAAATCGGGGGAGCCGCACGCACAGGTCCATGCCGAACTGCGCAGAATCTGCGGAGGGCCAGAGGTGGCCAGAGCAAGTTCCGAGCAGATCGAGGCCCGCATCGGTCAGGTGCGGCGCTGGTTCGTGGGCCGGACCTAGTTCTCTCCGCCGAAGATGTCCACCATCTTGGTGGGAACGGCCGGCTCTCCAGCGGACAGGCGCCAGCCATCGTAGGGCAGCTCGGCGCGCGAGGCATCGTGGCGCTTGGATGCTGCCCCGATCGCCTCCTTGCCTACGAACTCGCGATTGACCTGCCCGCCGGAGACCAGCTTGCGCTGGAGGGGGCGGGCCCCGGATCGCTCCAAATAGGCGAGGCCGTCCTCCCAATTCTTGGCTGAGACGATGAGCTCTTGGGCTGAGTGGCCGCGTTGATCTCTCACGCGGCCAGCAACCTTGAGTCCGCCAACGCTCTTCTTATTCGAGGAAGCCTTCGCAACCTCGTGCATCTGGCCCTCGTCATCTGCACGTGCCACCAACTTGTACACCAGTTCGGCCGTCGGCTGGCCGGAACCCGTGACGAGTTTGGTGCCAACGCCATAGGAATCCACAGGTGCAGCACCTAGGGCGGCGATTGAGAATTCGTCAAGATCTGAGGTGACGGTAATCTTCGTCGTCGTCGCCCCTAAATCATCTAACTGTTGACGTACCGTAAACGCTTGCGCAATCAAATCCCCGGAATCGATCCGGACGGTGCCGAGTTCGCCGCCGGCGGCCCGGGCCGCCGCCACGGCGCGCTCAACTCCGGTGGGAATATCGTAGGTGTCCACAAGCAACGTGGTTCCCGCGCCCATGGAAGCGATCTGGGCGGAGAAGGCTTCCTCCTCCGAATCGTGGAGCAGCGTGAAGGAATGAGCGGAGGTTCCGGCGATGCTGAGGCCGTAGCGGCGCCCGGCCTCCACATCCGACGTTCCCACGAAGCCACTGATCACGGCGGCGCGCGCGGCGTGCACAGCGGCCATTTCGTGGGTGCGCCGTGCCCCGAACTCTAGGCAGGGCCGCTCGCGGGCCGCCGCCGTCATCCGCGAGGCCGCGGTGGCCACGGCGGAATCGTGATTGAGGATGGACAGGATAACGGTTTCCAACATGCAGGTCTCGGCAAAGGTTCCGGTGACCGTGAGGATCGGGGAGTGGGGGAAGTAGCATTCACCTTCCGCGTATCCGTACACATCGCCTGTGAAATGGTAATCAGCCAACCATTGGAGAGTGCCATCGGAAACAATCCCAGTATCGGCTAAGTAATCGATCTCCTCAGCGCCGAAATGGAAGTTCTCGATGGCCTCCAAGAGGCGCCCTGTCCCCGCGACAACTCCGTAGCGCCGGCTCCCCGGCAGGCGCCGGGCGAAGGCCTCGAACACGCTCGTGCGCTCGGCTCGCCCTGATTTCAGAGCAGCGTCAAGCATCGTCAGTTCGTACATATCGGTGAGCAAAGCAGTGCTCGCGCCTGTAGTCATAGGTGACAGTTTAACCCTCGCCACTGTGATCTGCTCGCCAGATCGCTAGACTTACCGCGTGAACAACCAGCCATCGGGGGCGCCGGCCCCCACTCCGGCCCCTGAAGCCACAGCCAGCCCTTCGGTGGGTTGGCGTACCGTGGTACACAATGATCCCGTGAACCTTATGAGCTACGTGGAATGGGTATTCATGAACTATTTCGCTATGCCCAAGGAACGGGCCAACGCCCTCATGCTGCAAGTCCATGAGCAGGGAAGGGCCATCGTTTCGCGCGGACAGCGAGAGCAGATGGAGGCCGATGCCCAAGCGATGCATCGCTTCGGTTTGCAGGCAACGATCGAGGAGGACCCTGAGTGATCGCCTTTCATATCGAACGCGGCGGATACGTGGGGCAGGCCGATCCCACCGAACGCAGGCTGATGCGCGGGCTTGCCTCAGATGTGGGCACGCTGTTGGGCATTTCCCTGACCGATATCATCGAGCGGCGGAACACCCGGCGGGAGGCGGAGATTTCTGGGGACGTTGACCCCAACGATCCGCTTGCTCAGTATGAGAGCGAGTTGGGAGATCTGGCCGAACTTAAAGAGGACATCGTGACAGAGCCTCTTGGTGTGGATCCGGACGCCTTCGACGATTCGATACGTCAGATCCCGATGGATGATGCGATTGCTCGGCTCTTGCCCGATATGTCCGAAGATCCGGAGATTGCCCGCGGGCTGAGGGCCATGACGCAGGATTCTTTGGCCGCTGAGAAGGCTGAGAACTTGGCAACGTTTTTTGCTTCTTTGGATAACGATAACAACGTTGTGTGGGTGGATAACGAACATGTTGGAGCCTGGATGGCTGGAGCGAATGACATCCGAATTGTCCTTTCTTCGCGGCTCGAAATCGTGGATGAGGCAAGCTCTGAAGCCGTTTATGACCGAGCATCATATCTAACTGGTGAGCAAGCGGTCGCGGATGGTAGGGAGATCGAGGATGGCGATGATCTTCTGGCCGTGCTATACGCGATGCTGACGTGGTGGCAAGAGTCACTGCTGATTGCGGTGGGGATTAAGGCAAGGCGCCGCTAGAGTCCAGAATATGGATTCACGACCCATAGGAGTGTTCGATTCGGGAGTTGGTGGGCTTACGGTAGCCCGCGCCATTATGGACCAGCTGCCCAGCGAATCCATCACGTATATCGGCGATACAGCCCATACTCCCTACGGCCCCCTGCCGCTGGCGAAGGTGCGTGAGTATGCGTTGGATATCATGGACGCCCTTGTGGCTCACGGCGTGAAAATGCTGGTGATTGCCTGTAATACGGCAACTGCCGCCGTGCTGGCGGAGGCCCAAGAGCGATACGACGGCGAACTTGGCATACCGGTTCTTGGGGTTATTGACCCCGCCGTGCGGCGGGCAGTTTCCGCGACAACCTCTGGGCGGATTGGCGTGATTGGCACACAAGCCACCATCAACTCTAGGGCCTATCCCGCGGCGTTTGAAAAGTATCCGGAGGCCTACGAGGCCTATCCGGATCTGGAGATCACTTCGGTGGCATGCCCGGCATTCGTCCAGCTCGTGGAACACGGCATCACGGCGGGTCCACACGTTCAGCGCGTGGCTTCCGGATACTTCGGACCATTACTCGAGGCTGAGGTGGACACGCTGGTTCTGGGCTGCACGCACTACCCGCTGCTTCAGGGAGCCATTGGATATGTGATGGGCGAACACGTGACGCTCGTGTCCTCGGCCGATGAAACGGCGCGCGATGTGTACCGCCAACTCGCCGAACATGACATGTTCTCGCATCAAACCGAGCCCGTCCGCGAGTTTTATGCCACGGGTGACCCTGGTTCTTTCGGCCCATTGGCTAGGCGCTTCATCGGACCAGACGTGGGGTACGCCCGATCAACGAAGGAGTTGGATCAATGAAACTGACAATTCTGGGCTGCTCGGGATCAATGTCTGGGCCTGAAGGCGCCGCCTCGGCCTATCTGCTCCAAGCCCAAGGCGTTGATGGCAACGGCAAGGCGAAAACCTACTCCATTACCTTGGATTTTGGCCCGGGGGCGATGGGTCAACTTCTGCGTCACCTCGACCCGGCGGATCTGGATGCGATGTTCTTTTCGCATCTGCACGCGGATCACTGCGTGGATATTATCGGGATGCATGTATACCGAAGGTGGTTCCCAACCGGCCCGCTCCCGGCCATTGATGTGTATTCTCCCGCAGACGGCTTGGTTCGCACCCGGCAAATCGGCGGCGATTCCGATGAGGAAACCTACGCCAACGAGTATCGGTTCCAAGAGTTCGGTCCGGGAGCGAGCGTCAACGTGGGACCCATGCAGATCGAGGCCTTTGCCGCACAGCATCCGGTGCCGGCAGTTGGTTTGCGTATAACAGGCCCGAGCGAGGCAGATCCGCGAGCTGAGGTAACCTTCGGGTTCACCGGTGACACGGACATGTGCGAAGGTGCGGTGCAGATGGCCCGCGGCGTGGACTTGCTGCTCTCAGAATCTGCTTTCGAAGATGGCCGCGACGATGCGCGCGGCATTCATATGACCGGTACGCGGGCTGGGCAACTTGCTCACGAGGCTGGGGCACGCCGCCTCCTACTCACGCATTTGCAGCCGTGGACGTCCCCAGAGAACGTGCGCCGCGCCGCCGAATCCGTGTACGCGGGGCCAGTGCGTCCCGTGGTGGCCGGAGAGTCCTACACAATCTAACGGCGGGTAGAGTGGCCACATGAGTTTGTGGACACGCGCCGATGGGCGTGCAATCGATGAAATGCGTCCCGTTCGAATCCAACGCCGATTCCTTGATGAAGGAGAAGGCAGCGTGTTGGTGAGTTTCGGGAAAACAACCGTTCTGTGTGTGGCATCTTTTACCCAGGGCGTACCGCGCTGGCGCAAGGATTCCGGCTTGGGCTGGGTAACTGGCGAATACGCGATGCTTCCGCGCGCAACCAACGATCGATCCTCCCGTGAATCAGTGCGCGGCAAGGTAGGCGGGCGCACCCACGAGATCTCGCGGCTTGTTGGCCGGTCCCTACGCGCGGCTGTCAACATGGAGGCACTTGGCGAAAACACCATCGTGTTGGACTGTGATGTGTTGCAGGCCGATGGCGGGACGCGAACCGCTTCGGTGACAGGCGCGTTCGTTGCGCTCGCGGATGCGGTGAACTGGGCAGTGGCGAAGGGAATCATGAAGCCTTCGGCCAGCAAGCCGATCCTCAGCGATTCCATCTCCGCGGTGTCCGCGGGAATCGTGGACGGGCACGCCGTGCTTGATCTTCCCTACGAGGAGGACTCACGGGCCGATACGGATATGAACGTTGTGGCAACGGGCGCCGGTAAGTTCATTGAGATTCAGGGGACGGCTGAACACGAGCCCTTCTCGCGTGATGAGCTGGGTACCATTCTGGATCTGGCGGCAACCGGAAACGCGCATCTCGCTGGCATTCAGCGGGAGGCCCTCTTGGGCACCGATCCCATCGACACCCGGATTATTGGCGGTCAATGGTGAGCATGAATTCGGCTGAACGCAGGCCGCCGCGCCTTGTCCTTGCCACGCGTAATGAGCACAAAGTCATCGAACTGCGCAATATCCTCCAGCCGCTGTTGCCGGGCTTAGAGCCCGAAGCGGTGGCGGGCGCCGGCGCCTTCGATCTGCCCGAGCCGGTAGAGGACGAGGTAACCTTCGCGGGCAACGCGCTCATCAAGGCGCGGCAAATCGCGCGCGAAACCGGGATCCTCGCCATCGCGGATGACTCAGGGATCTGTGTGGACGCCATGGGCGGGGCGCCCGGGGTATTCTCTGCGCGCTGGTCCGGGCACCACGGGGCGGATGCTGAGAATCTGCAGCTGCTCTTACACCAGCTGGGAGATGTTCCTGATCGCTATCGTGGGGCGGAATTCCGCTGCGCGGCGGCGCTGGTCCAGCCGGACGGACGTGAGATCGTGAAGGAAGGGGTGATGCGCGGGATGCTCCTACACGAGCCGCATGGCGCTGGTGGTTTCGGCTATGACCCGATCTTCATGCCAGATGGCCTCACGGTATCCTCCGCAGAAATCTCTCCGGCAGAGAAGGACGCCATCTCTCACCGAGGTAAGGCCTTCCGCGCGCTTGCCCCTCATATCGCCGAGGCTCTGGGACATCGGGCCTAATTTACCCCCAGTAAACACAAAATGTAAGCCAGATCACCCCATTTAAGTGATAACCATCTTGCTTAAATGGGGTGATGTTCGGATACCCTAACTTACGGTTGATTGTTTACCGAGAGTGAAACCGTGAATCCAGATCTGTCGCTTTACCCGAATCGTGGTGCTCTAGACCCTGCGCTGTGGCATGAGAGGAGCGTCTCTACCGCCTACCGGCTCTTGTGCGGACTCGGTCAGGCAGAGTTGGTTGCCTACCACGTGAGTCCCATGGCAACCTTCGCCGCGGTGTCTCATGGCATGACGTCGAGCGGAGAACTGGTTGTTGCCGTATCCGGTTACGATCCGGCAATGGCAGCCTTGGGTGGAGAGCTTCCCACGGATGTCCGCCTCTCCATAGAAAAGCAGGCGCCGCGCCTTGATCTTCACATCGTTGCCTCGTCCGCACACCTGTTAGGCAAGGCTCGTTGGCTCGGCCCGGCGGAAAAAGAGCGCATGCTGATCTCCGATGAGATTCCAGCCCGTGTGGCTGATTTGGCCAGCATGGGGGAGATGGCGTTCATTTCCTTCGAACGCGTCCTACTTCACGATGCGTGTGGCGTTACCCCTCTGTGCTCTGATCTGATTCGCGATGAGCACGAATGGGCGCAGGAACTTCAGGAGCATCACCTGTTCTGCGATATTGAGCCGGACCTGTTCGGCTGCCCCGAAAATGAACTGTTGGCGGTGGAAACTGTCACTAATCCGGCAGTTGTGAACTTGCGGGAAGCGTTCGATGGGGTAGTGCTGGGCACGGTTCAAGGAGCCTTTCTAGCACGCCAGGAGATCTCCGGGGTGTGCGAGCATGCTGTGGGAGTCACATGCCTTGACGTGGACCGGACGGGTATCACTCTCATGTGTATCGAACAGGACGGCGCCGTTACCGCCTTCATCCCCTTTGCTTACCCGGTTTCGAACCGCACGGATATTGTGCGTGAACTCAGGCAGCTGGGATGAACAATGGGGGACCCGGAAGGTCCCCCATTGTGTTGGCCGCGAAGCCCCTGTGCGGCGTTGTCTGAGATCAGCGCGCCTCGAAGGTTGTGCAGTCTGCAGTATCGCCTGCGATAGCAACTTCACCTGCGGTGCACAGGAGATCCTTGTTGTGGACGCATTCGAGGCGCTTGCAGGCACCAACGGTGCCGTGCGTGCCCTCGATGCCGCCGCGGGCATCAATGTCAGTGAATGTGCCGCATGCGGGCTTGGCGGCAGTGCCTCCAACGGTGATAGCAAGTGCGGTGCAGCCGCCGTTGTTGAAGGAGCATCCGGTAACGGTGCAAGAAGAAACGAGTGTTTGAGTAGCCATGAGGGACTCCTTATGTTGACTAACTAATCTGCCTACACCTTCAAGTTAGACAGTTTGGGACTTCGTGCCTAGGCGGGTAAGGCTTACCGAACCGGGGAATTGCTTTTCACGTACCGCGCCATATCAACGTTTTCAGCCGATTTGACATTTATGCGCGACTTTGTTTGCAAATATCGATGTTGGTTATCTGTGGCAGCTGTGTGAAACAGGCAACAGTAAGCGCTCTGCCGAGAGCAGAGGGCGGCGTACTGCGCCGGACGCCGCCTTAGGATGAAGTATGGACGAAATGAAGCACGGGCATCAAGTTATCGCGGGGGCCCCGTTGTGGAGGCACATGCTAGGCGAGGAATTTCGCCGCGTCCGCCACGATCACGGCGAAACCTTGGCCCAGACTGCCGCTCGGGCAGGGGTTTCTCCGCAGTACCTCTCTGAGATGGAACGAGGTGTTAAGGACCCATCCAGCGAGATGATCGCTGCGGTTGGCCGCGCACTGGACGTGACGCTCATCGACCTGACAACTGCCGTTTCCGAGCGGCTCGCGTCCTGTGGGTATCCCACTAGCTCCGGACCAACTAATTCGCTGATGCTCGCCGCTTGATCATCTCTGCTGGATATTCGCGGGATTTAGCCACCGTGGAGCTGGCGGCGGTTGATCACATGATCGATCAGCCCGTATTCGCGTGCTTCCTCTGGTGTAAACACGCGATCGTGATCCGTATCCTTGTGTAACGTGTCAGAGCTCTGCCCAGTGTGATGAGACAGAATATCCTCTAGTTCTTCGCGGATCCGCACGGCTTCGTCAGCCTCAAGGATGAGGTCAGGGATGCTGCCTCGACGGCCCTGTTGGCCCGGCTGATGGAGAACCACCCGAGTGTGGGGTAGGGCAAGCCTGCGGGAACCTGATGCTAAGAGGATCGCCCCTACACCCACTGCTTGCCCAACACACGTTGTGCATATATCTGACCGCACATAAGCCATCGTGTCGTACACCGCCAGCATCGCACTGGGATCACCTCCTTCGCAGTTGATATACAAATCGATGTCCATTTCTGGGCTCGCCGATTCGAGGAACAGGAGTTGGGCGATCAGACTATTGGCCACGCCACCATCGAGTGGTGTACCAAGATAGATGATGCGCTCGGTTAACAGGTGAGAATACACATCCATGATCCTGTCTCCGCGGGGATCCTTGGAAACAACGTTGGGGATCGTATATGTTTGACTCATTGGGCGTTCCTCTCTGCTTGCACTGTGCTCCCCTGCTGCCCGTCTGTCGGGTGGAAGCCTGCCGCTCTAGGGTCAGGCTGAATGATTTCCTCGAAGCCCGAGACAATCGAATCGATAAAGCCATACTCTTGCGCCTCGGCTGCTGAGAACCAGTGATCGTGCAAAGAATCCTCGAATATTTTATGTAGGGGTTGGCCCGTATCCTCACTCGTGATCCCAAGGACGGTATCGCGAGTGTGCTTGAGATCCTCGGCCTGTAGCTCAACATCGGTGGTGGAGCCGCCTATCCCAGCTGATCCCTGATGCATAAGAATCCGGCTATGTGGCAGCGCACGCCGCTTGCCCGGTGTGCCAGCAGTCAAGAGAAATTGGCCGGCGCTGCATGCTATCCCGAGTGCCAGAGTCGCAACATCGTTCGGGATCACCCTGATGAGATCGCGGATTGCGAGCATCGCGGGGACAGATCCGCCGGGGGAGTGTATCCAGAGGTTAATGTCAGAATGTGGTTCCTCGGCTGCGAGGCTGGCCATCTGTACGGCCAGCAGCGTGCCATTGTCATCGTCCAGTTGCCCGTCGAGGACCAGAGTTCGGCGGGCGTATAGCTCGCGTCGGTACGGTTCCGAAAACACGGGAGGTTTTGAATCTTCGCTCATACCGAGATTCTGGCAAATGCCGCCGCACACTTGAACGGATGCTGCTGAGGGCAGCTCCGCTCATAGCTGCGCCCCACGCCTCAACGAGAAAGCAGCGCCAGATCGTACCCACCCGGAAGATGCTCTGGGGCCGCACGGTTCACGCGAGCCCGAAGCTCCGCAACGGTGGGGGCACCATCACCGCCCAGTGTTTCGGTGCTGAGCGCCCCGGCAACACTGGCCACGCTGACCGCCTGGCGCAAATCCCCGCCCCGCAGAAGCGCCCATCCAAGCGCTGCCGAAAAAACGTCCCCGGCCCCCGTTGCGTCGATTGCCTGGGCAGGGAAGGCTGGGAGCGCCGAGCCACCCATGTTCCCGCTGGCCATCGCCACGCCCGCGCTTCCTCGGGTCACAACCACCCGTTCCACCCGATCGGCCAGTGCCCGTGCGGCCTCCGCCGCCGAATTGGTTCGCGTGTAGGCACGCGCCTCATCCTCATTGGGAACGAATGCATCAACCAGATCCAGCGGCTCCAAGTCCGCCACGTCCCACGCCCCGCTCCCGTCCCAGCCAACGTCACCGATCACGCACGTTCCCTGCTGGCGCCACTGACGCACAACCTCACGGCCCTCCCCAATGGCCCGCAGATCGGCCATCAGAAGATCGGGGGCTGGGCCACTCAGCGGTGGAGCCTCATTACTTCCGCTGGAGACCATCGCACGGTCCGATTGCACGCTGATGGCCGCTGTCACGGCCTGCTTCTTCACGGGCTGCAAGAGCCGGCTGCCCACGCCGTCGTCGTCCACAATCGAACGTACGAAAGTTCCCGCGGCGTCCTCACCCACGTATGAACACAACTCCACCTGAAAACCCAACCGTGCCAACGCGCGCGCCTGATTCGCAGCCCCACCGGCCGTGAGCCCGCACTCATCGCACCACAGTTCCTGCCCGGGTTCGGGCATCCGGTCAAGGGAGGCGAAAATGACGTCCAGAAACAGTGGACCACTCACCACCGCGGTGAAGGTTTGCGCGTCATCCGCGAATCGCCGCATCGGGGCCTCCTTATGCCGGACGTTTGTCCTAGACTTTAGTCTTGATTACGCGCCCGGGCATCACGCGCCCGCTCGCCACATATTTGTATCACGCGAATACGGAGGCACGACCGGATGAAACTCACGATTGTTGGAGGCGGCGGTTTCCGCGTGCCACAGATCGTTGAAGCGCTCAGCCACCGCCCGGGGGACCAGCTGGACGTGAGCGAGCTGTGCCTGTTCGATACCTCGGCCGAGCGACTGCGCGTGATGATCCACGTGTTGGACCAACTCCCGATCGTTCGCAAACCCCGCATCACTGCCACCGCTGACCTCACCGAGGCAGTCACAGGCGCCGATTTTGTGTTTTCCGCGATTCGTGTGGCCGGAACCGAAGGGCGCGTGCGCGATGAACTGATCCCGCTCAGCCACGGCATCATCGGCCAAGAGACGGTAGGGCCGGGCGGCTACGCCTACGCGATGCGGACAATCCCCGCGGCCCTTGACCTGGCCCACCTTGTCAGCGAACGGGCCCCCAACGCCTGGGTCATTAACTTCACGAACCCGGCCGGTATCATCACGCAGGCGATGCGCCAGATTCTGGGAAAAAGAGTGATTGGCATTTGCGATACACCCATCGGGCTGGTGCGCCGTGCCGCGCGCACACTTGGTCACCGCGAGGCCGAACTGGACTATGACTACATTGGTCTCAACCACCTAGGCTGGCTGCGCAGCGTCACAGCGAGCGGCAAGGAACTGCTTCCACGCCTGCTTGATACCCCGGAGCTACTCAGCCAAATGGAGGAGGCTCGCCTGATCGGCCCGCAATGGGTTCGCGCCCTAGGCATGATCCCGAACGAATACCTGTTCTACTACTACCGCAATCGCGAGGCAGTGGCCCAGATCGCGGCAGAAGAAAAGACCCGCGGCCAATTCCTTTCCGATCAGCAGAACGCCTTCTATCGCGCCGCGCTGGCCGAACCTACCCGCGCCGCCGAACTGTGGGACGCCGCCCACCGCGAACGCGAGGAAACCTACATGGCCGAAGCCCGCGAGGTGGCAGGCGATGGAGCTCGTGAGGAGGACGATCTGGAGGGCGGCTACCAAGAAGTGGCCCTCGACCTGATGGCGGCGCTTTCCGGAGGCCCGTCAGCTCGCATGATTCTGGGCGTGAGTAACACGGAGGCCTCAACGGGTTCCGGGCGGCGCATCATTCCCGCCCTCCCGGATGACGCCATTATCGAGGTCCCGTGTTGCGTGGATACGGACGGCCCCGTTCCCGCCCCCGTGGCACCGCTGGACGGCGCAGAACTTGGGCTTGTCACTCAGGTCAAGGCGTGCGAAACCATGGTGATCGATGCCGTGACAACTAAGAACAGAGAGCTGGCGTGGAAGGCGATCGCCCTCCACCCGCTCGTGGATTCGGCCTCCGCAGCGCGTCAGATACTAGATGAATATTGCGAGGCGATCGCCGAGGTCGCCGCCGTTTTTGAGTAAGAGCACTTTGAGAAGGAACCTTGAGAAAGGGGAGTAAAGCAGTGGATCACGAGAGAATTCTTGGGGTGTTCGCGCATCCGGACGATGCCGATGTGGGTTCGGGCGGAACGCTCGCAAAGTTCGTGGAGCAAGGGGCGCACGTGAGCCTGTTGGTGGCCACGGCGGGGGATGCCGGCGGCTTCAAAGCCGAGGGGCAGGACCAGATTGCCGGCGTGCGTATGAAGGAACAGCGTGCTGCCGCAGCCCAGCTAGGAATCACGGACGTCACCTTCCTTGGGCACATGGATGGTGAGCTGCGCGTGACATCCTCCCTAGTTCGCGACATTGTGGCTCAGATTCGTATTCACCAGCCAACACTCGTCATCACGATGTCCCCGGAACACAACTGGACTAACCTTGCCGCTAGCCACCCGGATCATCGCGCCGTGGGGGAGGCCGCCATTCAGGCCGTGTACCCGGCCTCCCGCAACCCGTTCGCCTTCCGCGAGCTCAAGGCCAGCGGCATGGACCCGTGGATGGTGGAGGAAGTGTGGCTGCAGGGCCACCACGCCCCCAACCACTTTGTGGAACTGAGCCGGGCTGAAGTGGAGAAGAAGGTCCAGGCCATCCAGTGCCATGAAACCCAGTTTCAGGACATGGATTTCATGACGCAGTACATTTGGGAAGTGGCGCGCCAGTGCGCCGTGAGTGGCGGGCTAGGTAGGGACCGTTACGCTGAGGAGTTCCTCAGGTATTCGGCGAGAGAGTAATAAGATACGGTGAATCCATGAGTGATTTACAGCTGAGCGTTCTTGACCTGATTGGGCTGCGCCGCGGGCAGACTAGCCGCCAAGCCCTTCTTGCTAGCGGGGCGCTGGCCCGCGAGGCTGACCGCTTGGGCTATACCCGCTATTGGGTGGCCGAACACCACAACATGGAATCGATCGTCTCCACAGTTCCCGCCGTGCTGATTCCGTTCCTTGCTCAGGGCACCGAGCGCATTCGTTTCGGTTCTGGCGGTGTCATGCTGGCCAATCACGCCCCGTTCGCCGTAGCCGAGCAGTTTGCCCTGCTCTCGGAAATGTTTCCGGGCCGCGTGGATTTGGGGCTGGGACGCGCCCCAGGCTCCGATCAGTTGACCGCCGCCGTGTTAAGGAAGGCACTGCCCGGTGACGGTGTCCAGAACTACGTTCACGACGTCACGCTGCTGCGCGAGCTGCTGGGCGGTGGCGAGACCCCTGTGGGCGACCGCGTGCACGTCGAGATCGCTGGCAACCCGTATGCCTTGAGCGCCACGCCAGCCATGAGCACCTCGCCGGACATCTGGCTTCTGGGTTCCTCGGCGTATTCAGCCCAAGCCGCCGGCCAGCTGGGTTTGCCCTACGTATTTGCCAACCACTTCGGCATGCCGGGCATCGATGAGACGCTTGCGATGTACCGCGAGCACTTTGTCCCCTCTGCGAGTTTCCCCGAACCGAAAACATTGGTGCCTGTTAACGCCGTCGTCGCCACAACTAAGGAAGAAGCGGACAAACTTGCCCTGCCCCAAAAACTGATGAATGCGCGGCTGCGTAGCGGTGGAAAAAACGAGCCGCAGGCTCCCGTGGAGGAGCTGGAGAACTACTCGTGGCAGGCCCGCGAGTTCATGGCTCCCGCTCCCGGTCCGGATTCGCTGTTCGTGGGCACGCCCGAGCAGGTGGCCGAAGGGATTTCGGCGCTTGCGAGCAGGCTCGGCGCCGATGAGGTCATGGTTTCACCCGTGGCTGGTGCCTACGCGAACGATGATCTGGAGCGTGGGGTCAGGCGCGAGGAGACCCTCCAGCTTTTGGCCGAGGCGCTTTTATAACGACGACGACGGACTAGCTCGCCATTCGACCGCCCTACAGGACCCGCGGAGCTTTTGTGCCACCATGGGCCTATGACGTCTATACAGAACAAGGCGCGATTCTTGGCACCCGGTGTGCTGCTTGCGCTGGCGGCGGCGGCCGTTTCCTACGGTGTGGGGCAACTTGTTCCCGTGCTCAGCCCGATGATCGTGGCGATTCTGCTGGGGATTCTCGTGACCAACACGGTGAAGCTTCCGGCCAGCTTTGGGCTGGGTATTGATTTCTCCTCGAAGAAGCTGCTGCGTGCGGGAATCGTGCTGCTGGGGTTGCGGCTGGTGTTGTCCGATATCGCTGATCTGGGCGTGCCGGTGATTCTGGTTGTCGTGTGCGTTGTTGCTGGCGGACTGCTCGGTACCCTGCTTCTGGGCAAGCTCTTGAACGTATCGCCGCGGCTGACTCTGCTGGTGGCGTGTGGCTTTTCCATCTGCGGGGCCGCGGCTGTGGCCGGCGCGGCTGGCGTCACGGACCCCCGCGAGGAGCACGAACAAGATACGGTCACGGCGGTTGCCCTCGTGGTGATCTTCGGGACGATCATGATCCCGCTCGTCCCTTTCCTTGTGGGCGCGATGGGGCTAGATAATCCCACCGCAGGCATGTGGGCTGGAGCTTCCACGCACGAGATTGCTCAGGTTGTGGCCATTGGCGGGATCCTCGGCGGCAGCGCGCTGACCGTGGCCGTTGTGGTCAAGTTGGCCCGCGTGTTGCTTCTGGCGCCGGTTGTTGCGATCCTGAGTGTTCGCCAGCGCCGCATTTATCGTCAGGCTTCGGCTGAAGAGAAGGCGGCTGGATCGGATGTGCAGGCGAAGATGCCTCCCATCGTCCCGTTGTTCATCATCGGCTTCTTGGCGATGGTACTTCTACGCTCGTTCGTGGACCTCCCGGGCGCCGTATTGGATATAGGGAACGCCCTCCAGACGGCCCTGCTAGCCGCCGCCATGTTCGGGCTTGGGTGCGGTGTGAAGATCCGCAACCTTATTCAGGTGGGTATCCGGCCATTTGTGCTGGCCGCGCTGGCTACCGTGCTGGTTGCGGCAATCGCCTACGCCGGAATCATGTTGGTGGCCTGAGCTAAAGTAGCGCCTTCCAAGGGGTGTATGGTCGTCACTATCATGAAGGTCGATTTGTTTAGTTCCAGTTTCTGTGGTCCGTGCCATCGCGCAGCATCCGTGCTCGATCAGGCAAGCGGGTTGGTTTCTGAACTGAGAGTTTCCGAGCACAACGTCGCGATGGAACCCGCCCTAGCGGAAGCTGAGGCGATTCGCTCCACTCCCACAACCATCGTGCGTACTGACGAAGGTGACGAAGTGTTTCGCTCTGAGGGAGTACCAACGCTGGATCAGCTACTGAGATCTCTCGCGCTTGCGACGGATGCGTAAGAAGGCACTTTCGATCTGGGTGGGTGCCGGTGCTACTCAGCGTCGGAGAAGATCTCCTCGATGGTGCGCTCGAAAACATGAGCAAGCTGGAACGCCAGCGGTAATGAAGGGTCAAATCGTCCGCGTTCGATGGAGATGATTGTCTGGCGCGAAACCCCGAGCTTGTCAGCAAGGCGTTGTTGGGACCATCCTCGTTCCCGGCGCAGATCCGGCAGGATATTTCGCATCGGTTAGCTCTGGCGCTTTTGGATGAGGTACCGGATCGCGAACGATCCCATCGCGATCAGGATGACGCCAGCGAGGACAAGGACGGTGGACATCTCGATACCCGTGAACGCAACGGCCGCTGTCCCGAGACCGATGATGAACAGGATATCCGAGAATGCACCGCTGGCGGCTTTCTCGTACCACACGGACTCGACGGACTGCTCGGGATCGGCGGTGGCACCTCGGAGCGTGTCGCGATCAACGATCATGGCCCAGACAAGGCCGAGGCATGGCCAGATCAACACAACCGTGATGGCCGTGCCGCCAACAATAGGGCGGGGTCCGGCGCTATTCGTTGCTACCGCTACCGCTGCGATAGCGATCGCGAAAATCAGGCCGATCGGTGCGGCGAGCCACAACGCAGGTAGGTGCCCACCACCAAACTTTACGCGCCCATACTGGCTGCGATCATCCGTTTCGGCAGGGATTTCGCTCTTTTGATCTTCATACATACTGACGTTCCTATGTAAAGCGTGCTTGACTTTCCAGTCAAGGATGGCATGTCAAGTGTGCTTTACGCTAGGGCCTAGTTCGTTGTATCTTATGGCAACGTGAGAATCAGGAATTCTCTGACTCGTCTGTGGGGAGTTCGGTAGTGAGCGGCGTCCAATTATCTCCGAGCTCGTGCCGGCGTTTGAGTTCGGCGAGGCTGGCGAGCCACCCCCATTCGGAGCAAAGCCGTTCGCGTGTTCCCATACCGCATCTTGTACGACGTGACGGGAGTGAGTGAATGCCTCCAGAGATAGGCAAAACCACCAGAGATGCCGTACAACGCCAACACTCACGACGCTCACTCACTCTCGCGGAACTGACTCACTCTCGCGACACGTCAGGTACAGCCGACCGTCGAAGAAGGACTCGTATCCGAAAATGACCCCCAACCCGGAGAACTAAATTCCAGGTCAGGGGCCATTTCATTCGCGTGCGCGAGGGGGGACTTGAACCCCCACACCCGAAGGTACTAGAACCTAAATCTAGCGCGTCTGCCAATTCCGCCACTCGCGCGAGTCAACTCATCAAGTGTATAGGACGCCGTGCCGCTTCAAGGAATTGGCTGAGTGTGAGCTTTGTGGCTACCCCTTGCCTACGCGTCGATTCCTAGAGCCTTGCGAAGCCGGGCCACGTGCCCCGTTGCCTTGACGTTGTACTGAGCGGAGGAGATGGTGCCGTCTTTTGCGATGACGAAGGTGGATCGGATGACGCCCTGAACGGTTTTCCCGTAGTTCTTCTTTTCGCCGTAGGCTCCGTATGCCTCAAGTACGCCGCGATCGGGATCGGAGGCGAGAGGGAAGTTGAGGTTGTCACGGTCAGTGAACTGACGAAGTGAATCCACGGGATCCGGGGAAATGCCGATCACTGTGTAGCCCGCGGACTTGAGAGAGTTTTCGGAATCGCGAAAATCGCACGCCTCGGTGGTACACCCGGGGGTCATAGCCTTGGGGTAGAAGTAGACAACAACGCCTTTGTCAGCCTTCTCCAGTTCGGCAACCAAGTTGACCGAACCGTCGATTGTTTCAAGAGTGAATTCTGGAGCGCGATCGCCCTGTTGCAGTTTTCCCATGACTTAATAGTGACATCCGCCGCCATACGTGAAAAGGGTGTCCGCTACGAGGTGAGCATTCCGCCCGGTTCACCACCGGAGAAACAGCGAAAGTAGGGATGTCCCACGCGTGCTGCAAGCTGGCATCATTGACCTATGAACGAGATCGATTCAGCTGATATGGGTCCATGGCTTTCCCCCGAGGATCTTGAGTTTGTTCGGGGCAAGGTGCCAATGGTGTACGTGGATATTGTTCCTGTGCGTCTGGACGAATTCGGCAAGCTCGAGGCCATCGGCATGCTGCTATGCGTCACTGGTGACACGATCTTGCGATCATTTCCTTCTGGCCGGGTGCTCTTCCACGAGGGGCTCCGTGAGGCACTGGCTCGGCACATCGAAAAGGATCTAGGGCCGATGGCCCTGCCACAGATACCGGCGGCAACAGTCCCATTCGCTGTGGGAGAGTACTTTCCAACACCGGGCGCCGGATATCTCGATTCTCGCCAGCACGCGGTTGCGCTGTCCTATATCGTCCCGATGCAGGGAGACTGTAACCCGGGATCCGATTCCCTTGAGTTCACATGGTTTACCCCTGGAGATGCTCGGACCCGTGAACTTCAGGCAGAACTAGGCGAGGGCCATGCCGCATTGCTACGGCAGGCCCTCGCTCAGATGGGTGAACTGTAAAGATCAGCGAACTTAGTACAGGATGTGCGCCCAGGTAAATCCAACGATGCACGACGTGAGAACACAGATGAGCCCCGGAACGAGGAAGCTGTGGTTGATCACGTACTTGCCGATGTGCGTGGTACCCGAGCGATCGAATCCGATGGCCGCGAGATCCGAAGGATAGGTGGGCAGCAGGAAGTATCCATAGGATGCCCCGAAGAACCCGACGATTGTCACGGGATCAACGCCTAGCCCCAGCCCGATCGGCACGAACGCCGCAACGGCCGCAGCCTGCGAGTTCAGGAGCTTGGACACGATAAACAGGACGAGCGCATAGGTCCACGGGGCCGATTGGACAACTCCGCCTAGCCACCCCTCGAGATCCTCGATGTGGGCACCGAAGAATGTTTCGCTCATCCACGCAACACCGAACACGCAGAAAATCGCAACCATTCCAGCCCTGAACACGGCCGAATCGGGAATGTCTGTGGGCTTAACCTTGCAGGCCAACAGAATGATGGCACCAGCGAAAAGCATGACCATCTGGATCGTCAAGTTCATGTTGAGCGGGGCGCTGCCGCCTTCGCCGTCTCCCACAACGGGACGTAGGGATTCAAATGCTCCCAGAAGCACCACAACGGCGATGCCCGTGAAGAAGATCCCGGTTGCCCAGTAGGCGTGCTTCGTGGACTTGGTATCCAACAGTGTGGACTCGCCACCGTAGATGAATTCGCGCTGGACCGGATCAGCGATCCGTGCTTGGAAGGCTTCATCCTTGTCCAGATCCTTGCCGCGGCGCAGGGACCACAGAGCGCCCAAAATCACGCCAGCAAGAGATGCTGGGATAGAGACCGCAAGGATCTGCGGAATGGAGAAAGACTGATCGATCGTGCCGGCGCGCTCGGCAAGGATCGAGCTGAGTGATACGACGGCCACCGATACGGGGGACGCCGTGATACCCATCTGAGCGGCCACTGACGAGATCGCCATGGGCCGTTCGGGACGGATGTTCTTCTTCAGGGAAATGTCCGCGATGATGGGGAGCATTGTGTATACCACGTGGCCGGTTCCGCACAGCACTGTGAGGAACCACGTGACGAGTGGGCCCAAGAGCGTGATTTGCTGAGGATGCTTGCGCAAGAGCTTCTCAGCAAAGCGCATCATGACGTCCAAGCCACCGGAGGTTTGGAGGGTGGCAGCACAACCAATCACCGCGAGAATGGTCAGCATGACCTGGATCGGCGGTTCGCCCGGGGTCAACCGGAAGCCAAACACAAGGATGATGAGGCCTACACCGCCCATCAGGCCGAGGCTCATCCCTCCCTTGTGAGCTCCAACCAGCAGACATCCCAGAACAACTAAGAACTGTACGGCAAGTAGTAAGCCATCCATGTTTGTTCCTTAATAAAGACATTGGGTATTGAAATACAACGTGTTCAGTGTATTTTCAGCCCAGAGCGATACGTCGGGAAGCAAGTCCTAGATAGCACAGTTTTCAGTAATTAGATGGAGCTGAACACCTGCTCCCTCACGAACCCCACCGGCATGGTCCGCCCAAACCAGATTTCTTCGGCGATGGCCGCCTGCCACAGCAACATCCCCAGCCCGTCAATGGGAGTAGCCCCAGCCTGAGCAGTCACCCGCAAGAGCTTCGTCTCCAGCGGGTGATAGACGGCATCAACAACGGCCTGCCCGGGCCGTAGCCACTCGCCGCGCACGTTGGATTGATTGGCCAGCGGCGCCATACCAACCCGCGTTGCGTCAATCACCACGAGGCTCTCGCTAATTTCCCGCTCCAACCGGTCTGAATCGGAGAGCCGATAGAGTCCCAGAGAGGAGCCGCTGCGATCCGCCAGCACCTCGATGCGTTCCTCCATCGCATCGAAGCCAGCCTCTCGCGCTTTGAAAACCGATATTTCGCCGGCACCGTCCAGTGCCGCCTGAGTAAAGACCGCCGATCCCGCCCCGCCCGTCCCGATCACCGTGATCTTCTGCCCGGCCACATCAAATCCGGCCTCCGCCACCGAACGCAGCATCCCCGCCCCGTCCGTGTTGTGCCCGATCAACGCTCCGTCCTCTACGGAAATGGTGTTGACGGCCCCCATAAGCTCCGCGGCAGGCGAAAGACCATCAAGATGATCCATCACGGCCCTCTTACACGGCATCGTCACGTTCAGTCCCAGCAGCCCGAGCGCACGCGCCCCAGCGATCGCTTCGCCCGCCGTTTGCTCCGTGGCTTCGGCAACCACATACACGGCATCGATGCCAAGCTGACGAAACGAACAATTGTGGATCGCGGGGGACAGGGAGTGCTCCACGGGAGATCCGAGGAGCGCCACCACCCCAGTGCGTCCGGAAATATCCGGCATTACTTCGCCTTCTTTCCTTGCGGCTCCTCGTTTAGCTCCCCGCCGTACAGCTTCTCGATGTATTCGCCATAGCGCTCGAACACGCGCTCGCGCTTGACCTTGAGGGAGGGCGTCAGCAGCCCGTTATCCTCCGTGAAATCGCCGGGAATGATCGAGAACTTGCGGATAGATTCGGCTCGAGAGACCTGCTTGTTCGTGCGATCAACCGCGCGTTGGAGCGCTGCTAGAACGTCCGGATTGCGTGAGGCTGCGGCGGCGTCCATGGCAGGCAAGTCGTGCGTGTCCAACCAGCCGGGCAGCATCTCCGAATCGATCGTCACCAGCGCCCCAACGAACGGACGCTGATCGCCTACCACCACAACTTGGGAGACCAGCGGGTGGCCGCGGAGCTTGTCCTCAAGCACGGCGGGGGCAACATTCTTGCCGCCCGCGGTTACGATCAGTTCCTTCTTGCGCCCAGTGATGGTGAGGAACCCGGCCCTATCGATGGTCCCCACATCCCCGGTTCGGAACCAGCCGTCAGCTCCCAGAACCTCCGCCGTGGCCTCAGGATTTCTGTGATAACCGGCCATGATATGCGGTCCCTTGAGGAAGACTTCGCCGGATTCATTCAGCTTCATCGCCGTGCCAGGGATCGGCTGGCCAACGGTGCCCATGACGAAGCTGTCTGGCCGGTTCGCCGTTGCCGGCCCCGTGGATTCCGTGAGCCCGAACGCCTCAATCACCGTGAGTCCGATACCGCGGAATACGTGCCCTAACCTCTTACCGAGCGGCGCTCCCGCGGACACGGCGAATCGGCAGTCCTTGCCAAGAATTGCGGTGAGCTTGGACCACACGAGTTTTCTGGCCACGCTTCGCTTGACCCGGAAAATGGGCCCGTGATGCTTGCGTTCGGAGTTTTCCGCGGCCACTTGGGCAGCCCACCGGAAGATCTTGAGCTTGACGCCGCCACCCGATTTCGCTTCTGCGGCGTTGTATACCTTTTCCAGCACGCGCGGCACCACGAGCAGGGCAGTGGGCTTGAACGTTCCGATATCCGCGATCAGGTTGGCGGTTCCGCCAACATGCCCAACACGCCCCTTCGAAGCCAGCGCATAGAAGAACACGATGCGCGCCATGATGTGTGCTAGGGGCAGGAAGAGGAGGATCCGCGTGTGTGCCACGTTGATGATCTCGCGTTCGGATTTGAGGATCGTCAGCGCGGAGAACACGAAGTTTCCGTGGGTGAGTTCCACACCCTTCGGGCGTCCCGTTGTGCCCGAGGTGTAGATGATGGTCGCAAGCGAATCCGCTGTGAGCGCCGCCTGATAGCCTTCCACCACCGACGGTGCAACATCGTTGGCGGCTTCGTAAATGGAGGAGAGGCCGTCGTCGTCAAAAACTATCGTCCGCGCGAGGTCCTTCGTACGTACGGATTCCACGAGCGCTGCGTGGGCTGCGGTATCCGTGACCACGAGTTTGATCGAGGAGTCCTCGAGAATCCAGCTGATTTGTTCGGCGGAGTCCGATTCATAAATTGGGACGACGACGATTCCCACACTCAACGCGGCCACATCAATGAGGCTCCACTCATACGAGGTGGCGGCGAAGATGGCCAACGAATCGCCCGGGCGCAGCCCCAAACCTACGAGCCCGCGGGCAATCTGCTTCGCATCGGTATGAAACTCGGAAATAGTGACGGGAAGCCAGCGTGAGCCGAAGCGTGATTTCCTTTCGATGCATACATCGTGTGGCCGGGCCTTCAATCGGTGCTCGATCATCCAGGGGATGGTTTTGTGAGATTCTAAGGTGACGGTTGGAGCCTCACTCCAAGACCCGTCGCGTTGCTGTTTCACAGTGCCTCCTCATGTCTATGGAGTCACGATCTTACCGTGGCATGTGTGGGTAGTAGGCTAGCGGCATGAAGATTGCACGCCTCAGCCTTGAACAAGGGCCCCGCTACGCCATTTATGACGCCGATACCCGCCAGTACCTCGTCCTGACCGACGATCCGATGTTCGGGAACGTGGAAGTGTCCGGCCAACGGGTTGCCGAAGATGAGGCCCAGATTCTTTCTCCGATGATCCCGCGTTCTAAAGTGGTGGGATACGTGGGGACGTACGGTAGCGATGAGGGCCAGCCTGCATCGCTGGGCGATGTGGAGATGTTCTTGAAGCCCAACACCTCCGTCATCGGGCCAGACGATCCAATCATCCTTCCCACGTGGGCTCAAACGGTTCGCCACGAACCCGAACTAGCCGTAGTGATCTCCCGGGCATGCAAGGATATTCCGGCATCCCGGGCCAGCGATGTTATTTTCGGCTACACCGTAGCCAACGATGTGACCGCCGTGGCTGGCGATAAGGCGCGCGCTAAGGCCTTCGATACGTCGCTCCCCACCGGTCCAGTGATCGAAACCGATCTGGATGTGGCCGATCTGCACGTGGTGTCCCGGATCGACGGGGAGGTGGCCCGCGAGGGGCGCACCAGCCAGCTAGCTTTTTCCGTTGCCGAGCTGGTGGCTTACGCTTCCGGCATCTTCACTCTCCTGCCGGGGGACATCATCCTGACCGGGGCACCTGCTGGTAGCGCGGAGATCGAGTCCGGTCACAGCGTGGAGGTGGAGGTTGAGGGGATTGGTGTGGTATCCAATCCTGTCATGCGCCGCGGTTAGGCGCCGTAGAGTGCGTTTTCGATGCGGTCCAGTGCCTCGGTCAGGACGGGCAGCGGGGTCGCAAAGATCATGCGGCCGAAGTTCGAGTAATCGGCGCCGCACAGGCTGCCCTCGGTGAGGGAAACCTTGGCGTTTTCGCGCAGATAAGCGGCTGGGGTAGCCCCGTTGAACGTGCCGCGCTGGGCCAGCTCGGTGAAATCGATCAATCCGATGTAGGTTCCTTCGATGGGAGAGAGTGTCACCCCGTCCCATCCAGCCACGCGTTCGGCTAGGGTATCGCGATTGATGCGCAGGTAGTCGCGCACTTCATCGTTCCATCCTTGTGATTCGGTGTAGCTCACGCCGGTGGCGCGCACGCCAACCGTTGATGTGGGCTCGGAGGCGGCGTGGGCCCATGGCTGGAACGCATTCCAGTCCTCTTCATTATTGAAGATCAACTGCGCACACTTCAGGCCTGGAATGTTCCATCCCTTGGAGGCCGCCACGGCCGTGATGGTGTGGGCCGCAGCTTGGGCGGAGACGGTGGCATACGGGATGTACGTGCCATCCAGAATCAGAGGGGCGTGAATCGCATCCTCGAATACACGCGCGCCGTGGGCGGTGACGATCGTATCCAGAGCGGCGAGCTCGTCAAGTGACAGGCAGCGGCCGGTGGGATTCCACGGGTTGCACAAGATCACGGTTTCGGCTCCCGCGGCCAGCGCCGCATCGATGCCGTCAAGGTCAAGGCGCCAGTAGCCATCGGCATCGCGGGTGCTGGGCACCTCAATGATCTCGCGGTTGAACTCCTTGGGGATGGAGAGGAAAGGCATGTAGGCAGGGGTGGGGACAACCACGGCCGAGCCGGGGGAGGAAAAGTGCTCGATCTGGATTCGCAGGCCAGCTAGTACTTCTGGGAGCAGCAGCATGTGGTCGGGGTTGGGTTCCCAGTTAAAGCGGGTGAGCCACGTTGAGGTGGCTTCGAGCACGCGGCGGCCATCGGCAGGCGGCAGATACCCAAGCGATCCCCGGTTGGCTTCACGAACCATGTAGTCGCGGATCTCATCGCTGACTCCAAAGTCCATCTCGGCAACCCACATGCCAATCGTGCCGGGGAACGCACTCCACTTGTGGGAGCCTTCCGAAATGAGCTGTTCGAGTGAGCGTGAAGAGAAATCGTAAGCCATGGTTCAAGCCTATCCTCCCGGCTGGGAAGTGGGTAAATGCAGCTCACAATGCGCACCTTTAGTCTCCCGCCCGAACTCGGGCTATCCTTGAATAATCATGGCTATTACCACTGCTGCGGGCTCAGATATCCGCGTTCGCTTCTGTCCTTCACCTACCGGCACGCCCCACGTTGGAATGGTGCGTACGTGCCTGTTCAACTACGCGTATGCGCGCCACGTGGGCGGCACCTTCGTCTTCCGCATCGAAGATACCGATGCGGCCCGCGATTCCGCCGAATCCTTCGAGCAGATCATCGAATCGCTCACATGGCTGGGCTTGGACTGGGATGAAGGCGTGGGTATCGGTGGTCCGCACGGCCCCTACCGCCAGTCCGAGCGTATGGACATCTATCAGGACGTGGCCGCCAAGTTACTGGCCGGAGGCTACGCCTACGAATCGTTCTCCACGCCCGAGGAGGTGGAAGCCCGGCACAAGGCCAAGGGCGAGGATCCCAAGTTGGGCTACGATGGTCACGATCGCAACCTGACCGAGGAAGAAAAGGACGCCTTCCGCGCCGAGGGGCGCAAGCCCGTCCTGCGCATGCGTATGCCAGATTCGGACGTCACGTTCGATGATCTGGTGCGCGGGGAGATCACGTTCAAGGCCGGGTCTGTGCCCGATTATGTGATCGTGCGTGCCAACGGAGATCCGCTCTACACGCTGACCAATCCCGTGGACGATGCGATGATGAACATCACCCACGTGTTGCGCGGCGAAGATCTGCTGTCCTCAACCCCGCGTCAGGTGGTGCTCTACGCCGCTCTCGAGGAGCTGGGTGTTGCCGGCTTCACCCCACGATTCGGCCACCTTCCCTACGTGATGGGCGAGGGCAACAAGAAGCTTTCCAAGCGCGACCCCAAGTCCAACCTGCTCATTCACCGCGAGAACGGAATGGTGCCCGAGGGACTGCTGAACTATCTGGGGCTGCTCGGCTGGTCCATTGCCGCCGATCGGGACGTCTTCTCCAAGGAGGAGATGATCGAGGCCTTCGATATCGCGGACGTGAACCCGAACCCCGCCCGTTTCGATGAAAAGAAGTGTAAGGCCATCAACGCTGACCACATTCGCTTGCTGGATGGGGACGATTTCCGCGGGCGGCTCGTGCCCTATCTGGGGGCGGCCGGCGTGGTGAGCGCGGAAGCCTACGCGGAGTTGACCGATTCCGAGCGCACCATCCTTGACGCGGCTGCGCCTCTGGCTCAAACCCGCATGCAGCTTCTGGGCGAGGCTCCCGAGCTCATGCGCTTCCTCTTTATCGGTGCGGATCAGATCGAATACAACGAGAAGGCGATCGGTAAGTTGCGTGATACCGCGCCGGCCGTGCTGGCTGCGGCGGCTGAGGTTTTCGGCGGACTCGACCAGTTCGATGCCGAGCATGTCAAGGCCGCGCTGGATGCCAAGCTCGTGGAGGAAATGGAGATCAAGCCGCGGTTCGCCTTCGGCCCTCTGTTTGTTGCCATGACCGGCACCAACGTGTCACTTCCCGTGGTGGATTCCATCGCCATTTTGGGCAAGGACGAGGCCATGACGCGCATCAATCAGCTGCTCGCCAGACTGGGGGAGTAGCAACCTTCGCGAGTAGGCTTGCGTATATGTTTGCACCTGACGCCGAGCAGTCTGAAGTGCCCAGACTCGTGTCCCCGAGGGAATGCCTAGTTCGTCCCGGCGTGATTCAGCGCGCGTGGCTGGCCGATCTTGCCGTGGAACTCAGCGCCCTCGAAACGGCAGGCGAGTGGGGCACGGGCATCGATGAGCTCTGGTACATCAATGTTGGTATCGAACGGGTGACGAGCGCGGGCACTATGTTCGTGTCGGTCAATACGGCAGTTGATAGTAACGGTGCGGCCAACGAGCCACCCGAGATTGCCGGGGAAATGACGCCTCCCGAAAACCGCGAGGAGTTAGCTCTCCGGTGCGAGGAGGCTGGCTTTCGCAGCATCCAGTGGCTCGTGGCAGCGCTCGATGCTCCTGAGGGAGCGCTCGCAGAGGGGGAAACCAACGATCGGGTTATCGCGCGATTGGCGCTGCGTGCGTTGGCGGACCTGACATCGTCCTACGCCTTTGGCAACTTCGAGAAAGTGATTGTCCGCGATGCCCTCTGGGGTTCGGACGTGCGCGAACGGTTGGATCGCATTGCTCTTCGGGTGCTCGATCTGCCGGAGCTGGGCTGGTGGAGCGAAGAGTTTGCACCCACGAACTTCGGGTATCACCTGCCGGCTGATCCGGAGGGTAGCCGGCCCGTCGAGGCCCGCGCAGGGGAGAAGCTTCCAGCGGATGCCGTGCGGGAACGCGCACCACGCAGATTCTCCAAGGAGCGCCGCGCCTTCGATGCGGAGCTGAAAGCGATCGAAAAGAACCTCATTGGCCTGCCGCGGATCATGGGGACCAGTTGGGATGCGCCTTCCCAATCAGCCATAGCTTTGGCCCAGAGCTTTCGCACTACTGATCCTCGCTGGCTGGCGGGAAGCGATCTGGACGCGAGCAATTTTGAGAACTGCGTGTGCACCGAACAGTTTTTGGGCGACGACGCCGGAGACCGCCCAATAGGCGCCTTGAGCCGGACCACTCTTGCCGGTACTCGCCCTCACGTTGCCACAATCCACAGCGGGCAGGACTGGGTGGATCTCATCCTCAAGTACCCGATGGTCATCGTTTCCACCGATGGGTCTGTCTATCAAGAAGAGTGGGGAGGGACGGCTGGCGGCACATGGGTCACGCTCGACTGGCGCAAGCTGGCTGACGATCTTGACGGCGTGTACGTGAGCGTTCTTGGCGCACTCGACGCAGCATACGTACCGCAGGCAGTTTCCCTTGAGGGGCAGGAACTTTGGACCATGATCACGGGCTGGGTTCCCAGCTCTGTGCTGTGGGCAAAATCGCCGCTGTGACTCATGTATCACCCGGTGCGGTTTGAATCTAGGGGGCTCCAACGGTAGAGTTTCATGCTGTCGCCGATCGAGATAACTTCTTGAAAAGCGGCGAATCCCTTGGGGTATGGTGTAATTGGCAACACAACGGTTTCTGGTACCGTCATTCTAGGTT